>NZ_JBHXPI010000002.1:407964-567161 GCF_042718575.1 Streptomyces sp. NPDC058579 | reverse complement strand
GGTGGGCTTGGCCGGCGCTCGGCCTTGCGGGCGGCCTCCGGCGGGGGGCCCCCCCCCCCCGGGGGGGGCCCCACCGACGGAACGGTCAGGCGGTCAGGCCCCGGTGGGCGCGGATGATGTCCGCGTACCGCAGGCCGCTCCCCTTCACGGTCCGCCGCTGCGTGGCGTAGTCGACGTGGACGAGGCCGAAGCGCTTGTCGTAGCCGTAGGCCCACTCGAAGTTGTCGAGCAGGGACCACGCGTAGTAGCCGGCGAGCGGTGCGCCCTTGCGCAGGGCGCGGGCGCAGGCGGCCACGTGTTCCTCCAGGTACGCGGTCCGCTCGGGGTCGTCGACCGTGCCGTCGGGGCCCACGCGGTCGGGGAAGGCGGAGCCGTTCTCGGTGACGTACAGCCGGCGGGCGCCGTAGTCGTCGGTGAGCCGCATCAGGAGCGCTTCGAGCCCGCCGCCGTCGATCTGCCAGTCCATGCCGGTGCGGGGCACGTCCGGCAGGCGGACCTCACGGGCGTACGGGACGGGTCCGGCGGGGTCGTCGGCGACGGTGACCGGGAAGTAGTAGTTGACGCCGTGCCAGTCCAGCGGGGTGGCGATCGTGGCGAGGTCGCCCGGCCGTTCGGGCAGCTCGACGCCGTAGAGCTCACGCAGGTCGGCGGGGAAGCCGCGGCCGTACACGGGGTCGAGCCACCAGCGGTTGGTGTGGCCGTCCATGCGGCCGGCGGCGGCGATGTCCTCGGGCCGGGTGGACGCGGGCGTCACGGTCGAGTGGTTGGTGACGATGCCGACCTGGGCAGCGGGGGCGGCGGCGCGGAGGGCCTGGGCGGCGAGGCCGTGGCCGAGGAGCAGGTGGTACGAGGCCCGGACGGCGGCGGTGAGGTCGGTCAGGCCGGGGGCCATCCGGCCCTCCAGGTGGCCGATCCAGGCCGAGCAGAGCGGCTCGTTGAGGGTGGCCCACTGGGTGACCCGGTCGCCGAGGCGGGCGCCCACGATCTCGGCGTACCGGCCGAAGTGTTCGGCGGTCTCGCGCTCGGCCCAGCCGCCCCGGTCCTGGAGGGCCTGGGGCAGGTCCCAGTGGTAGAGGGTGACCGAGGGCGTGATCCCGGCGTCGAGCAGGCCGTCGACGAGCCGGTCGTAGAAGTCGAGGCCCGGCGCGTTGAGGGCGCCGTCGCCGGTCGGCAGGACGCGGGGCCAGGCGATCGACAGCCGGTACGCGTCGACGCCGAGGCCGCGCATCAGGGCGACGTCCTCGGGCCAGCGGTGGTAGTGGTCGCAGGCGACGTCGCCGTGGTCGCCGTTGTCGATGGCGCCCGGGGTGTGGGAGAAGGTGTCCCAGATGGACGGGCCGCGGCCGTCCTCGGCCACGGCGCCCTCGATCTGGTAGGCGGAGGTCGCGGTGCCCCAGGAGAAGCCGGCGGGGAAGGCGCCCAGGTCGAGCGCCGAGGGCGTGCGGGCGTCGGTGGAGTCGGACACGGAGGACCTCTCTGACGTCGGTGGGGACTGCGGTGGAGACATCGGTGGAGACACGGGGCTGCTGAAGAGCGTCACTTCACCGCACCTGCCGTCAGGCCGGCGACGAGGTAGCGCTGGAGGAGCAGGAAGCCGGCGACGACGGGGACGCTCACGACGAGCGAGGCCGCCATGACCTGGTTCCAGTACACGTCGTTCTGGGTGGCGTAGCCCTGGAGGCCGACGGCGAGGGTGCGGGTGGTGTCGTTCGTCATCACGGAGGCGAACAGGACCTCGCCCCACGCGGTCATGAACGCGTAGACGGCGACGGCGACGATGCCCGGGATCGCCGCCGGGACGATCACCCGGAACAGGGCGCCGAGCGGCCCGCAGCCGTCGACCTTGGCCGCTTCGTCCAGGTCACGGGGGATCGAGTCGAAGTAGCCGATCAGCATCCAGATGGAGAACGGCAGCGAGAAGGTGAGGTACGTCAGGATCAGCCCGCCGCGTGAGCCGAAGAGCGCGATCCCGGTGGCGTTGCCGATGTTGACGTAGATGAGGAACAGCGGCAGCAGGAAGAGGATGCCGGGGAACATCTGCGTGGAGAGCACGGTCACGGTGAAGACCCGCTTGCCCCGGAAGCCGTACCGGCTGACCGCGTACGCCGCGAAGACGGCGACCACCACGGAGCAGACGGTCGCCGCGCCGGCCACGACGAGGGAGTTCACGAAGTAGTCGGCCAGTGGGACGGTCTGCCAGATGTCGACGTACGGCCGGAGGGTGAGCGCGCTCGGGATCCACTGGAACTTCTCCGAGACGTCCTCCAGCGGCTTGAGGGAGCTGGAGACCATCACGTACACCGGCAGCAGGACGAAGCCGGTGAGGAGGGTGAGGAAGATCCGCCGGGTCCAGAGGAAGGAACGGGGTGCGGCCATCGGCGATCGCGGCGGCCTCCGCATGGCGGGCGCGGGCGCCGGTGCGGGCGCGGGCGCGGGTTCAGGCATCGCCGGTCTTCCTTCCTCGGCTGGTGAGCAGCAGGTAGACGCCCGTGACGAGGAGCAGGAAGAGCAGCAGCAGGACGGACATCGCCGAGCCGGTGCCGAAGTTCCAGGTCTGGAACGAGGACTGGTAGATGTGCAGGGAGATCAGGTCGGCCGCTTCGGGCGCCGCCTTGCCGAAGAGCACGAACGGCGTGTTGAAGTCGTTGAAGGTCCACAGGAACAGCACGAGGACGAGGACCTGGTTGACGGGTCGCAGCGAAGCCAGGGTGATGTGCCGGATCTGCTTCCACACCCCGGCGCCGTCCAGGGCGGCCGCCTCGTACAGCTCGCGCGGGATGTTCTGCAGACCGGCCATGACGATGAGGAAGGCGAACGGCCAGCCCTTCCAGACGGAGACGACGAGCAGCGCCCAGAAGCTGTTGTCGCCGATGAGCCAGAAGGCGGGGCTGTCGCCGATGCCGAGCTGGTCGTGCAGGACGTGGTTGATCAGGCCGTTGTCGCGCTGGAACATGAAGGCCCAGGTGATGACGGCGGCGTAGACGGGCAGTGCGTACGGCACGAGGAAGAGCGCGCGCAGCAGGCCGCGGCCGCGGAAGGACTCCTGCAGGAAGACGGCGGCGGCGGTGCCGAGCAGCCAGCACAGGCCCACGGACGCGACGGTGAACACGCAGGTCGTCACGAAGGACTTCAGCAGGGCCTGCCCCACGGGGGCGTCGAAGTCGATCGAGAGCGCGTAGTTGTCGAGGCCGGCCCAGGGTGCGTCGCCCCAGTTCCGGATGGTGAACTGGGTGAGCTCCTTGAAGCTCATGGCGATGCCGATGACCATCGGCACGAGGTGGACGAGGAGTTCGAGGAGGAGGGCGGGCAGGAGCAGCAGGTACGGCAGCGAGATGCGGCGCAGCCGTCCGGAGCGGCGGCGCGGGGTGCGCGCCTCTCCGGACGGGGTCTTCCGCACCGTCCGCGGCCCTGCCTGGTGCGTGACGGTCGATGTCATGAGTGGTCCGGCCTTGTTCTTCCCGTGCCTACTTCTTGGGCATCTGCTGCTGGGCCTTGTCGAGCGCGGCCTTCACCGACTGGGCGGTGACGGGGCGGCCGGCCGCCGCGTCGGCGAAGAGCTCCTTGACCGCGGTGCCCACGACGGTCTCGAACTGGGACTCCTCGGGGACCTGCGGCAGGGCGGACGCGCTGGTGGCGAGCGTGTCGCGGATGACCTTGAGCGAGGGGGTGTCGAAGGCGGGGTCCGCCTGCGCGCTCTTGACCGGCGGGACGGAACCGTAGGCCTGGTTGAGGGTCTTCTGCTCCTCGTCGCCGGTCATGAACTTCACGAACTTCGTTGCGCCGTCGAGGTTCTTGGTGTTCTTGAAGACGGCCAGGTTGATGCCGGCGACCATGGAGTTGACGGAGGTGCCCTGGCCGGGCGCGCCGGAGGGTACGGGCGCGGGGGCGACGCCCCACTCGTCCTCGCTCATGCCCTGGGAGGCGAAGGTCTGCGAGGGGGTCTGCCACAGGACCATGGCCGTCTTGTCCTTGGCGAAGTCGCTGAGCGACTGGTTCTGGGCGTACTCCGCGTTGCCGGGCGCGACGATCTTCTGGCCGGCCATGAGGTCGACGTACTGCTTGACGGCGGCGACGGCCCCGTCGGAGGTGAAGTCGGCCTTGCCGTCGGCGGTGAAGAAGTCGGCGCCGTGCTGCTTGCCGAGGACGAAGACCTGGTGGATGTTGTTGGAGAGGTTGGCGCCCTCGACGCCGATGGCCCACTTGCCGTCCTTGCTCAGGAGCTTGCCGGTGGACTCCAGTTCGTCCCAGGTGGCCGGCGGCTTGTCGATGCCGGCGTCCTTGAACATCTTCTTGTTGTAGTAGAGCGCGTAGGCCATGGAGTACAGCGGGACGGCGGCCGGGTCCTCGCCGGGGGCGCCGGTGGAGCCGAGCGCGGAGTCGACGAAGCGGTCCTTGCCGCCGATCTTCGCGAAGGCCGCGTCGTCCCAGGGCAGCAGGGCGCCGGTGGACTGCAGCGAGGCGCTCCAGGTGTTGCCTATGTTGAGGACGTCGGGGCCCTGGCCTGAGGTGGTGGCGGTGAGGATCCGGTTGAGCAGGTCCGACCAGGGCACCACCTCCAGCTTCACCTTGATGCCCGTCTCCCGCTCGAACTGGTCGAGTTCGGGCTGCAGGACCTTCTTGTCGACCTCGATGCTGGAGCCCTGGTTGGAGGCCCAGTACGTGAGCGTCTTCGGCTGGGAGTTGGAGCCGGAACCGTCGGAGGTGCCGCCTCCGCAGGCGGCGGCGGTGAGGACGAGGGAGAGGGTGACGGCACCGGTGACCGCGGCTCTGATTCTGTGCATGGCTCCTCAAGGCCCTTTCGGGGAGTGACGGAGTCCGGGGAGGAGGTGGGGCGGGCGAGACGTCCCGTGCTCGCCCCGTACACCCTCCCGGCTTATTTTAGGACGTGAGTTAAATGCCGAGAGAAGGTCGCGTCAAGGGCCCCGACAGGGGTATCTTGCGATCAGGTACTTCAGGAACTGGGGGCAGAGTGCGAGCGAAGAGCAGCCGTACGGTGCGTGACCTGCGGCGGGAGAACCGCACCGCCGTCTTGCGGCGACTGTATTTCGACGGGCCGCAGAGCCGCCTGACGCTCGGCCCGGCGACCGGCCTGAGCTCGGGCTCGGTCAGCAACGTGGTCGGCGAGCTCCTGGCCGAGGGCCTCGTGGAGGAGGCCGGCAGCGTCGACTCGGCGGGCGGCCGCCCCCGCACCCTGCTGCGCGTGAGGCCCGGCAGCGGCTGCATGATCGGCGTCGACGTCGGCGAGACCCGCATCAGGGTGGAGCTGTTCGACCTCGCCCTCACCGAACTCGCGCGCGTGGAACGGCCGTTGGCTACGGAGGGTCCGGGCGTCCCGGGCGCAGGCCCGGGCGGCGGCCCTGGCGGCGGTCCCGGCGGCCCTGGCCCGCACGGCCGGTACGAGGTCGGCATCGTGGTCGGTCACGTGCGCGACGGCATCGCCGAGGTGCTGCGCGCCGCGGACGTGCCCGCGGAGCGGCTGCTCGGCGTCGGCGTCGGCGTCCCCGGCATCGTCGCCCACACGCCCGAGGACGGCGCGGTGGTGCACGGCCAGACCACGGGCTGGGACGCCGTCCCGCTGGAGCGGCTGCTCCGGGAGACGGGCGCGGTGCCCGAGAGCGTGCCGTACCTCATCGACAACGGCTCCAAGACGCTCGGCCAGGCCGAGATGTGGTTCGGCGCGGGGCGCGGGGTCTCCGAGGCCGTGGTCGTGCTCTTCGGTTCGGGTGTCGGCGCGTGCGTGATCGGCGAGGGCACGGAGTCGGGCCGGGCGA
The DNA here is from genome assembly GCF_042718575.1 of Streptomyces sp. NPDC058579. Classification (NCBI taxonomy): domain Bacteria; kingdom Bacillati; phylum Actinomycetota; class Actinomycetes; order Kitasatosporales; family Streptomycetaceae; genus Streptomyces; species Streptomyces sp. NPDC058579. Next base: position 561,390 of record NZ_JBHXPI010000002.1, on the reverse strand, counting down.
TCGAGTGGGGCCATCTGACGGTACGGGTCCGGGGGCGCCGCTGCCGCTGCGGTTCCCAGGGCTGCCTGGAGGCGTACGCGGGCGCCGAGGCGCTCCTGGAGCGCTGGCGGGAGGCGGGTGGCAAACCGCCCGTCGGGGCGGACGAGGAGACGGCGCTGACATCGATGCTCACGGCCGCGTACCCGCCGGAGGGCTCGGACGCGGAGCCCGACGCGACGGCGCTCGCCGTCCTGGAGGAGACCGCCGAGTACCTGGGCGCCGGCTTCGCCGACCTGATCAACCTCTTCCAGCCCGAGCGCATCCTCGTCGGCGGCTGGGCGGGCCTCCAGCTCGGCTCCCGCTTCCTGGAGACGGTCAAGCCCCACGCGGCCGCCTTCGCCCTGCGCTACCCGGCCGAGCGGACCCGTATCGAACTGGGCACCCTGGGCCCGGACGCGGTCACCGTGGGCGCGGCGATCCTCCCTCTGGAAGCCTTCTTCGCCCGTGGCGGCCGCCGCACCGACTCCCCGCCGGAAGCCCCCGTCCCCACCTGGCAACCGGCCCTCCAGCACCGCGTGACGTCCTGACCTACGGACCGATCCGCGCCGGGAGAGGCGACCCCGTCAGCCGGTCTTCCGCAGAGCCCGGGAGAGGCGCTCGCCGAGCGCGCGGTCCATGCCCGACGGGGAGTCGATGCCGAGGGCGGCCGCCAGGTCGCGGACGTGCAGGTCGGCGAGGGCCTCGGTGAGTTCGGCGAACGCGTCGGCCGCGGCCCGGCCTCGGCGGAGGCCCGCGGCGACGGCGCAGATCCCGACCAGGGCGGCCGGCCACCACCACGAGCCGAGGACCAGGTAGCCGGCGCCCCAGGCGCACAGGCGCGCCGCCGCCCCGAACCGTACGCGAGCGGCGTGCAGTTCGGCGCGGGTGCCGTCGGCGGCGAGGAGCCACAGGTGGGGCCAGGCCGCCGCCAGGTCCAGGCGGTACGCGCGCCAGAGCCGCTGCCCGGGCGCGGCGAGCCGGTCGCCCATGGAGAACGGGTGGCGTGGCGCGACGGCCGCGATCCGGTCGCGCTCGGCGAGTTGGCGTTCCGCGAGGTCGGCGAGCCGGTCGGCGTCGTCCGCCCCGGTGACGCGGGCGCGGCCGGCCGTGACAAGGGCGGCGCGGAACACGGCGTCGGCGGCGCGCCAACGGCGCGACCTACGGTCGGCGAGGCGCCGCAGCAGGGGCCCGCGGGGCTCGGCGCACCAGAGGAGTTCCAGTCCGGTGCCGAGGGTCTGGGCGGCCGTGCCGATCGCCGCCGCGCCGAGCAGCAGCGCAAGGGCCACGAGAGCGATGGTGCCGGCGCTGCGGGACACGGGGGAAGCGGCTACGGTGTCGATCCAGGTCCGCAACTGCCCCACGTCGGACCAGTGTTCGTGGCCGAGCACCGTCGCCGTGGTGACGGCGGCGATGAAGAGCAGCCCGGGCAGCGCGAGGAGCGTCAGCCACCGGTCGGCGATCCGGCCCCCCAGCGCGCTGAGGAAGGCGCTGGTCACCGGAGGGGGACTTCGCTCAGCGGCCGGCCGAGGATGCCACAGGCGGGCCGGTCCGGGGCGTCGGCGTCCGGTGCCTCCACGCGCCCGCACCGGCCCGTGGGGCAGGCCAGCACGTACAGCGCGGGATGCCCAGGCCCGGCCACCGGCAGGCCCTGGAAGCCGGGGGTGGGAGGAAGGGGCGTCGTGCGGTAGGAGCCGAGTCCGGCGCTGTGCCCCGCCGCGAGGAGCAGCTCTTCCAACTCGTCGAGAAGATCGTCGAGTTGTTCGGGCGATCGGCCGTCGCGCAGGGCGGAGACGATGGTCTCGACGAGCCGGGCGCCCTGCTCGCCCAGAGCGCCGAACTCCGGTGAGGAGGAGGGGTCCGAGAGCCGGCGGCAGAGCTCCCCGAGCCGCCCGTCGCCGGTGCCCGCCCCGTCGGCCGCGTCCGCCCCGTCGCTGGCGTCCGCCCCGTCACCGGTGCCCGCCCCGTCGGCCGTGTGCGCCACGCTTCCGCTCCCCCAGAACGCCGGTTGTCACGTGGGGCTGATTGTACGGCCGGACCTCAACGATCCGATGGCTTCTTGGCTATCGTGAACACGGGCCGTAACGTGGACGACACGCGTGGATGTGCGGTCCGGGGCTTCAACCGGGGGTGGTCGTGGTCAGCGCGGCGGATGCGGCGGATGCGACGGCAGCCGAAGGACCCGGTGGGCAGCCGGGTGCCGATCAACTGCTGGGGCACCATCTGAGGACGGGCGACCGCAGTGCGCTCGACGAGGCCGTCCGGGCGTACCGTCAGGAACTCGCGGCCGCGAAGAGTGCCGCCTTGGTGCCGCATCTCGCCGGAAATCTCCTGATCGCCCTGTACCGCCGGTGGCAACTGGCGGGCGACACAGGTGATGTGGAAGCGCTGATCACCCTCGGCCGTGAACGGGTGCTCTCCGGCGATCGCGTACACCGCCAGGACATCGTGCTGCTCGCCCTGGCGTACCGCCAGCGCTTCGGCGTCCACGGGCAGGCGAGCGATCTCGACCAGGCGATCGAGCTGTTCGAACGGGCTGCCGATCTGCCGCAGGACGCCAAGACCGGCGCGCAGGCACTGGCCTCGCTGGGCGAGGCCCTGCAGGCTCGGCACAAGTACGGCGGGCAGGGCGACCCGGCGGGCCCCGGGACGGACCTGGAGCGGGCCACGAGCGCCTTGCGGGACGCGCTGGAGATCGTTCCACCCGGTTCGCCCGACCGACTCGGCTACCGCAACAACCTCGCCACGGCGCTGCACAGCGCCTATCTCCAGAGCGGCGACACCACCGCGCTGCGCGACGCCCTGGACCTGTGGCGGGCCGTGGTGCGGGAGAGTCCACCGGGCAGCGAGGCCCGTCGGCTCACCCTGGGGAACCTCGCCCAGGGGCTTCGCCATTGGAACGAACACCACCCCGAAGAGGGGGACTTGGCGGAGATGCTGGACGTGCACCGCGCCTCGCTGGCCGAGACCCGCGCCGGCCACCCCGACCGCCCCGAGCGGCTCGCCTGTCTGGGCATCGCGCTGCGTCTGACCGCGGAGAACAACGGTGACCCCGAACTGCTGCGTCAGTCGGCGCAGCTGCTGCGCGAGGCCCTGCCTCTGTTCGCGGCCGGCTCCCCCGAGCAGGCCATGAGGATGAACAGCCTCGGCAACACCCTGCACCGACTCGCCCAGATGACCGGGGACGAAGGCGTTCTCGACGAGGCGATCATCGTCCTGCGGTCCGCCCTCGCCCAGCAGCGGCCCGGCACCGGCGCGCACGCCAACACCTTGGCGAACCTAGCCGTCACCCTCTGGGAGCGCGCCGAGCAGACGGACGACCTGGGCTCTCTGCGGGAAGCCACCAGGCTGGCTCGGGACGCCGCCGAGGCTGCCGCGGCGAATCCCGCCGCTCGGGTCGCACGCCTCGCCAACCTCGGTGTGGTTCTGCAGAGTTGGCACGGCTCGACCGGCGACACGGCCGCCTCCGACGAGGCGATCCGCGCGGCCCGCCGGGCCCTGGCCCTGGCCCCGCGGTCCGGACCGGTCCGCGCGGACCGGCTGAACCACCTGGCCAACGCCCTGCGCACGCGGTTCGGGGGGAGTTCCGACGTGTCGGACCTCGACGAGGCGATCGCCCTGCTCGAAGAGGCCGCGGAGCACGCCCCGTACGGGGATCCGGCGCTTGCGCTCGTGCTCTCCAACCTCGGATCCGCCCGTCTGACGCGACATCATCACAGCGGCGGTGAGGGGCTGTTGGAGCAGGCGGTCAGCGATCTGGGCCGGGCCGTCTGGTCGGCCCCGGAGGGCGGCTCGGCGCACGGCACCTTTCTGAGGGCGTACGGCGACGCGTTACGTGCCCTGCACGACCAGGACGGTGACCCTGGGGTGCTGTCGGCCGCCGAGGACGCCTACCGGCAGGCCGCGGGCACGAGGGCCATCCCCGCCCACGAGCGGGTTCTGGCGGCCTGGGACTGGGGAGCCGCGGCGGCCGCCGGCCTCCGCTGGGACGAGGCCCTGCGCGGCCATGAAGTGGCCCTGGAACTCCTGCCGTTCGCCGCTTCGCGTCGGCTTGCCCGCAGTGACCAGGAGCGCGGTCTGTCCCGGGTGCGGGGCCTGGCCGCCGAGGCCGCCGCGTGCGCGGTCAACGCGGGACGTCCGGAACGCGCGGTGGCGCTCCTGGAGCAGGGCCGGGGCGTCCTGCTGAGCCGGGCCATGACCACCCGGGACGGACTCGGCCGGCTGCGCGCCGCCCACCCGGGTCTCGCCGAGGCGTTCGTCTCGATCCGGGACCGTATCGAAGCGCTGGAGGCCGCGGACGTGGCGGAAGCCGCCCTCGGCCGACTACCGATCACCCCCTCGGAGCAGCGGCACACACTGGCGAGCCGGCTGGAGGAGCTGGTGGCGCGGATCCGCCGAGCACCGGGCTTCTCCGACTTCCTCACCGCACCGGACGAGAACACCCTGCTCGCGTGCGCGGCGGACGGCCCCGTCGTGCTCGCCTACTGCAGCGGCTACCGCAGCGACGCCCTGGTCCTGCACCCGGAAGGCGTCCTCCTCGTGCCGCTGCCGCGTGCCACCCCGGACGCCGTCGCCGAACAGGCGGACAGGCTCCGGCTCGCGCTCGCCGACGCGATGGACCCCTCCCGCGACAAGGACGCCCAGCGGACCGTCGCGGAGGTCCTGGCCTGGACCTGGGACCACGTCACAGGCCCGGTGCTCGACCGGCTCGGTCTCACCGGTGCGCCCGAGGGCGAGCTGCCCCGGCTGTGGTGGTCGCCGGGCGGGACGCTGGCCGCCCTGCCCCTGCACGCGGCGGGTCACCACGGCGAGAGCCCCGATCGCGTGCCGCGTCCTGAGAGTGCGGCAGGGCCCAGGACCGTCATGGACCGTGTGGTCTCCTCGTACACGCCGACCGTCAGAGCGCTCAAGTACGCCCGGGACCGCGCCGCCGCCCCGCGGCCGCCCGGCCGGCTGCTCGCCGTGGCCCTCCCCGACACCCCGGGAGCCCGGCCGCTCGGCGGGGCACGACGCGAGGTGAAGGCGCTGAGCGCGCTGCTGCCGACCGATGTGCTGTACGGGGAAGAGGCCACCTTCGACCACGTCATGGCCGCCCTGCCGGATCACCCGTGCGTCCACTTCGCCTGCCACGGCGTCAGTGAACCCGCCGACCCCTCGGCGGGCCGGCTGCTCGTGCACGACCATCGGACCCGGCCGTTGACGGTCCGCCAGATCGCCCGGCTCGAACTGCCGGCCGCGCGGCTCGCGGTGCTCTCGGCCTGCGAGACGGCGCGCGCCGACGGGGACCTGGCCGACGAGTCCATCCACATCACGTCCGCGTTCCAGCTCGCGGGATATCCCCACGCCGTCGGCACGCTCTGGGCGGTGCACGACGCCGTGGCCGTCCGTGTCACCCGCCTCCTCTACCGGGGGCTGCGTTCCGACGACGACGGTCCGGTACTGGACGACAGCCGCACGGCGGCCGCGCTGCACCAGGCGGTCCTGGAGTGCCGCACCGCGTTCGCCGCCAGCCCGAGCCTGTGGGCCGCCCACGTACACGCGGGTGCCTGAGGCACTCGCCCGGACAGGAGGAGACAGTCGCGATGAGCCGGTGGTGGCGGCGCAAGGCCGCAGAAGGGGACTCGGGGAACGGTGCGGACGGGCGCCGGTACCAGGAGCAGGCCCAGGATCAGGAACAGGAACAGGGGCAGGGGCAGGCCTCGGCGGCGGGTGCCTGGCACATCACCCTCACGGAGGTGACGAAAGGCAGTCCGGAGCAGGAGATCGCGCGGATCGCGATCTCCCCCGAGGAGTTGCACACCATGCGTGCCCGGGCCGTCGTCGAGCGCCTCGGCCCCGAGCACCCGGAGGCGCTCGACGCGGTGCGGGAGCTGGCCCGGGTCCTCGCGGCGACCCCCGGTCGCGGCGAGGACGCGGTGTCGTACTACCAGCAGGTGGCCCGGGGCCAGTGGACCGTTCTCGGCGACCGCCACGAGGAGTACCTCCGCACCTCGGCCGAACTCGCGGACGTCCTCCACCGGACCGGACAGCTGCGCCTCGCCGAATCGGCCTGGCGCGACACCTTCCGCGGCCAGTCGGAGACCCTGGGACGCGATCACCTCGACACCCTGCGCAGCGCGGCCGGTCTCGCCTCCGTCCTGGAGGACCTCAGGCGCGCTCCCGAGGCCGAACCGCTGCAGCGGGACGTCCTGGAGCGACGCACCAAGCTGCTCGGCCCCGACCACCCGGACGTGCTGACCGCCGCCAACTCCCACGCCGCCTCCTTGCTCAAGTGCGGCCGCCACAAGGAGTCCGAGCGGGCGTTGCGCCGCCTCGTGCCACGCCTTGAGCAGCGCTACGGGCCCGACCACGAGCGCACCGCGGCGGCGCGGGCCAATCTCGGTGCCGTACTGGTCCGGCTGAACCGCCATACCGAGGCGGAGGCGCAGCTCCGTGCCGTCATCCGGTCCTTCGAGTCGACCGTGGGACCCCACGACGAAACCACCTTCGTCGCACGCAACAACCTGGCGGCCGTTCTCCACGCCATGGAGCGCTACGAGGACGCCGTCCCCGTCCTGCGGGAGGTCCTGGCCGGCCGGGTCGCCCTGAACGGCGAGGACCACCCGGTCACCGTGTCGACCCGGGACAACCTCGCCAACGTACTGATCGACGTGGGACGGCACGCCGAGGCGGCCGCTCTGCTCGACCGCTGCGTCCGCGACTACGTGCGCATCTACGGCCCGGGCCATCCCCGCCAGCGGGCCGCCGAGGAGAAGCTGGCCTGGCTGCGGGAGGGCGGTGGCTGACGACCGTGCACGGACAGCGGGAAGGGCCCGCACCTCGTCGGAGGTGCGGGCCCTTCTTCAGTTCCTGCTCTACGAAGACGTCCAGTCGGCCGGGACCGGCATGCCCCAGTCCTCGCAGGCGCGGACCATGACGGCGCGGACCTCCGGCCCCGCGTGGGCGTAGGAGACCGGGCCGTCCTCGCCGATCAGGTAGTCGCCGGTCAGGCCGCCGAGGAACTCCCGTACGACGGGCTCGGGTGAGGCGGCGACCCTCTCCAGGAAGGAGAAGGAGCGCCGCAGCACCTCCGACCGCTCGGGACCCTGCTCCGCCGCGAGCGCCGGCCGCAGCACGTCGTTGAACAGGTCCCAGAGACGGCCGTACACGTCCGTCCTGACCGTGTCCCCGTCCTCCGGGTCGCCGGTCAGCTCGACGGCCGCCCGGACCTTCTCCTCGACCGGCTCACGCATCTCGGGGAAGCTCTCCAGCATCTCCCCGAGAAACGTGCGCGATGCGATCGGTTCCGTCACCACGTGCTCGATTCCCTTACGCGATACAGGCGGCGGGGTTGGCACACGGATCGGCGTTCATCGCGTCCTCCACCCCCAGTGGGTCGACCATATCCTCGAACGTCTCCTTCAGACCGTCCTTCACTCCGTGTTCCTTGATGTTCCCGGCCGCCCCGCCCACGCCGGTCAGCGCGCCGCCGGCGATGCCGAACGACTTCATGAAGCCGCCCACTCTGCTCGGGTTGCCCGTGGCCTTCGGCTTCGGGTTGCGCGATTGGTCCTTCGGATCGACCTCGAACTTCTGGCCGGTGATGTCCGACATGGCCTCGGCGCTCACGGCGGTCTTGCGGCTGGCGATGAGGCTCTTCTCCTTCGCCGGGTTCGCCTTCACGTGCGCCGTCATCCTGCCGTCGATGTCCCTGAGGTTCACGGCGTGCCAGAGCTCTTTCGACTCGGCCCTGGCGAGCCTGAGCTCGGAGTCGGTGAGCACACCCTTGCCGCCCTTCAACCGCGCCTTGCGGTCCGCCTCCAGGAGGTTGGACAGACGCGTTATCAAGTCGGGGACCTTCGGGACGTGCCATCTGCCGTTGACGGGCTTGCCGTAGTTCAGCTCGTGGATGAACGCCGTGCCGGCCTTGCCGTCACCGGTGATCTTCGCCCCGGGCTTGACCTCCCGGAGGTAGATGGAGTTCAGGATCTTCTGGAAGCCCTCGTGCTTCACCACCGGAGCCTTGGCGACCGGCTTCTTCAGACCCGGGTTGGCGTGCAGCCCGATGCCGGTGAGCTGCATGAACATCTTCTTGATGTTCATGAAGAGGCCGAAGAAGAACAGGCCGGTCGGGTCGCTGTTGGTGATGGGGCTGTTGTTGCTGTACGCGTACCCGTTCATCTGGAGCGGGTCGGACAGGTCCACCACGGGGTCCGCGGAGATGAAGCGGCCGGTGGACGCGTCGTACTCACGCGCCCCGATGTGGGTGAGGCCGCTCGGGTCGTCGATGCCGACGCCCAGGTACGACCGCCTGTCGACCCAGGCCGGCTTCGGTCCGCGCACCTCGCCGTAGGGCTTGAAGGCCCTGCGGGTGATGGGCTGGTTGGTGGTCTGCTCGATCGCCGTGGTGGCGGTGCCGAGGTGGTCGGAGAGCAGCACCGTGAGCTTGTGGCCGGTGGTGGCGCCGTTCACCGTGGACCGGACGACCGTGGGCGCGCCCTGCTGGGCGTAGCCCCGCGTCGCGCGGGTGATCTTCCCTGCGGCGGTGGTCAGTTCGGCGCCGTCCACGTTGAGCACGCTGCCGGCGGGGCTGTTCTCCAGGATGCGGTTGCCGTCGGCGTCGTAGACGTACTTCGTCGTGACACCGTCTTCGGTGAGCGTCGCGAGCTTGTTCTCGCGCGTCCACGTCAGATCCTGCGTGGTGGTGGCGAGGTCGCGCTTGGTGGTGTTGCCGTAGGCGTCGTTGACGTACGAGCTGCCGCCGCCTGCCGGGGCCGTCGAGACCCAGGACAGTGTGTGGGGCTGGGCCGTGTACGACGGGGAGGTCCCGTTGCCCGTGACGGTCTTGCCGTACCCGTAGGTGAACGTGACGTCCTTGGTCGCGTCCTTGGTGTTGTGCTCCACGAGCGAGGCCCGGTTGCCGATCAGGTCGAACCGGAACGACTGCCAGTAGGAGGTGGTGCCGGTGTCGACGGTCCCGGTGGCGGGGGCTCCGGCGGCGAGCGAGGCCGTCAGCACGCTGTCCGGGCTCTCGCCGTCGGTCACCTGGTCGGGGGCCTCGGCCACCGGACCGCTGGAGGGCCAGCCGTCCGTGCGCGGCCCCCAGGCGGCGCCGTTCGCCGCCTTGCAGCCCGTGCCGTCGCCCTGCGGCGTGAGGTTGGACGTCCAGGCCTGGGTGAGCTCGCCCATCGCGTCATAGGTGAAGCACTGGGTGTCCCTCGTCGTGACCGCGCCGTCGGTCAGCTTACGGGCGAAGCCGCTGATGTTGCCCGCGACGTCGTACGCGTAGGTGCTGTCGGAGATCCGGTGGGAGTTCACGGTCTCGCGGTCCGCCACCGTGCGCTGGACGCGTCCGGTGTGCTGGTCGACGAAGTTGGTCGTCCACACGCGGTAGGGCTGCGGTCCTGTGACCGTGCGCAGCGGCTCCCCGTAGGGCGAGTAGGTGATGTCCGAGGTGTACCAGGTGTCCCCGGAGGTGGTCTCGGCGAGGCCGTCGCTGTTGTAGCGGGTGATGACCTTCTCCTGGGCGAGACCGCCCGCGGCCGGCAGCGTCACCGACAGCGGCTTGCCCGTCGGGGTGTAGCTGTACGCGTAGCCGTACGTGCCGGAGACGCCGGTGGTCATGGAGTTGGCGGGGATCACCACCTGGCGGCCGGTGGGCTGGTAGCGCGCGTCGAATCCGGTGACGCGGCTGATGTAGTCGCCGCTCGCGTCATGACGGATCGCGGAGGTCCGCTGTCCGATGCCGCCGGCGATGTCGTCGTAGGTGTACTCCTTGACGGGCGCCGAGCCCGTCGTGCCCTCGCGGACCGCGACGACGCGGCCCAACTGGTCGTACGAGGTGTGGATCGCGCCCCGGAGGTCGGTCACGCTGGTCTGGCGGTCCGCGCTGTCGTAGCCGTAGGAGATGTCCCCGGTGTCCGGGTCCGTGGCGGAGGTGATCCGGCCGCGGGCGTCATGGGTGTAGGTCCAGACGTTGCCCGCCGGGTCGGTGACCTTGTCGCGGTTGCCGCGGGCGTCGTAGCCGTAGCGGGTGTCGCGCCAGCGGCTGCTCGCGCTGTTCGTGTAGTGCTGGATCAGGGTGATCCGGCCGCGGGCGTCGGTCCAGGTGTTGGTGGCCGGCGCGGCGCCGCCGGAGGGCCGGCTGTAGGTGTTGGTGTCGCCGTAGGTGGTCGTCGACCAGAACGCGGTGTCGCCGCTGTGGTAGGTCGTCGCCCGGACCGGTCGCTCCAGACCGTCGTAGCGGGTACGGACCAGGCTCGGGACGAGCCCGTCGGACACCCGCTTGAACTGGGCGGCCTCCGGCTCTCCCTTCGCGACGTACGCACCGGTCTGCTCGCCGACCAGGCCGTGGTCGTTGTAGCGGGTGTCGGTGATGATCCGGCCGGGGCCGTGGGCCTCGCGCTGGGTCTGGACGGCGCGCATCATGCCGTCGTAGACGGTGACCTGCTTGGCGTAGGTGCCGTCGTCCTTGAGGCTCTGGGCGATCACGGCCGTCGGCCTGGTGACCGTCGGGGTGGTCTCGGCCATCTGGTAGCCGATCATGACGTCAGGCGTCTGCGTGCCCGAGGAACGGCCCGTCGACCAGCCCTTGACGAGCCGCCCGAAGGCGTCGTACTCGGTCCTGACGACCTTGCCGTTGGGGTCGGTGACGGTGAGTTCCGAGCCGCGGCCCGGGTCGAAGGTGCGGACGGTCGCGTGCCCCTTGGGGTTGATGACCTTGACGCCGGTGACCGGACCGCCCGTGTCGCCGGGGGTGTACTGGGTCTCGGTGGTGCCGACCGTCGGCTCGGTCACCTTGCGGGTGCGGCCCAGCGGGTCGTACGTCGTCGTGGTGACGACGGAGTGCGAGGTGCCCGCGCCGTCGATCTCGGCGGCGGAGGTGACGAGGCCCTTGAGCGGCGGGGCGCCCCACGCCTGGTCGTCGTACGAGATCCGGACCGAGCTGATCAGCTGGGTCGCCGGGTCGGCGGACGCCTGGCTCGCGCACGAGGTCGCCGTCTTACGGGTGGCCGTCGGGGCGCCGATGATGTGGGCCGTGGTGTTCTGGGCCAGCGTGGTCGTGGTGCAGTTGTAGTCGCTGAGCGTCTCGCCCGTGCCGTTCGGCTTCACGACGGCCGTCTGCATCTGGACGGGGATGCCCGTGTCGGGGTCCGCCTCCGTCTCCGTACGGACCGCCTGCCAGCTGGATCCGACGTACTGGATCGCGTCCGAACGCTTCACGCCGGCGCGGTACGCCTTGAGGGGTGACAGGCCGCCGTCGCGGGTGCGCGAGGCGGTCTCCTCGGACCAGGGGAACGTCAGGGTGCGCTTGACGACCCGGCCGCCGGATCCGTCGTACACGATCGTCTCGGCGGGCATGCCGGCGTACTGGGCGGCGTCGTCCGCCACGAGGGTGACGGCGTCCTTGGAGTCCTTGACCGCACCGCCCGCGCCGCGGAAGTACCGCACGACGGAACGGGACTGGGTCTGCGGGCTGCCCGTGGCGGGAACGTTCTTGCTGCCCTTGACCGTGGAGACCTGCCGGTAGCCGCGCCACTCGCTGTAGGTGCGCAGGGCGGGCTTGGTGAACTCGTCGTCGCTCTTGGTCCAGGCCGCGTCGGCGTAGTCGTAGCGGTGGGTGATCCGGTCGGAGACACCGGTGATGCGGTCGGTCTCGGTCACGGTGTGCACGACGTACTTGTTGAACCAGGCGAGGGCCGGCTTCTCCACCTCACCGTCGGGGGACCAGCGCAGCGGGAAGCAGGTGCCGTGGTTGTCCTCGGGCGCGACACTTGGCTGGACCTTGCAGCCGCCCTTGTACGTGACCTCGACGTCACCGCCGTGCTCGGTGGAGACGGTGCCGATGCGCGGGCGGGTGAAGCCGGGGCGCGCGTCGGAGCTGCTGCGGGGTACGAGGTTGGGGAGCTGCTTGTCCTTCAGGTAGCCGCTCAGCGGATGGGCGGTGCCGGTGCCGACGACGTACGGCTTGAAGCTGACGCCGGCCTTCGACAGCAGGGTGCCGCTGGTGTCGCCGGGCTTGAAGCCGTAGCGGGTGACGGCGTTCAGCCAAAGTCCGGGCGCGGTGTCGTACCAGTCGCGGGGGAACGAGTGGTTGAGCAGATAGGTGTCGACCTTGGCCAGGCCCGTGGTGCCGGGGCGGTGGGCGTAGGTGGTGATCCCGCCGAGCCGCAGCCGGTTCCAGAAGGAGGGGAAGCCCGGGCACAGCTTCGAGCCGGCCTTGCAGTTGAGGTTGCCGGGGCTGTCCCACCAGGGGCGGTAGGAGGCGGGGTTCTTGGTGTCGTCGAACTTCTCGGAGGCGCAGACCGTGTCGTCCTGCACGCACCGCTGCCACAGCAGGAAGTCGATCTTGGCCGCGGGCTCCGCGCCCAGCGCGCCCGCGCGCAGACCGTACTCGATGGAGTCCGGTAGGCCGCCGCGGTCGTACTTCTCCGGGGTCTTGAACTTCTTGTTGACGGCGTAGTAGTTCGTCGACTTGTGCCAGTTGACGATCATCACGTTGCCGTGGACGTCGATCACCTTGTCCAGGCCCCAGTGCCAGGCCTGCTGCTTGGTGGCGTCGTCGTTGCAGCGGGAGGCCGCGAAGGTCTCGGCGTGGCACGGCTCGCCGGGGTGGTTGCCGAAGACGGGCACGGTGAACACCGACTGGGTGTCGGCGTGACCGTCACCGATCTTGTTCAGGCCGTAGAAGTACTGGGTGCCGTCGGTCGCGGTGACGACCCAGTACTCGCCGTTGTTGTCCCCGTTGGTGCCGCCGGTCTTCAGCTCGACGCGGGTGCCGTCGTCGTGCTGGGGGCGGTAGGTGTTGCCGGTGCCTTCACGGACCAGTTCGAGCGTACGGCCCTGGTGGGACATGACGGCGTTGTACGAGACCCAGCACAGGTCGGAGGTCTTGGCCTTCTTCGCCGTGTTGTTCGGCTCACCGGCCGAGGTCGCCTCGCGGTCGTCCTTGCAGGTGCGGTAGCGGCGCTCGATGTGGCCGGGGTCGTAGTCCCAGCCCTCGCCGAGCCAGGAGGTCTGCGGGGAGGAGGAGGCGGTCCTGCCGTCCACCGCCTGCGAGTTGTAGTCGAAGGAGATCTCCGGCGACGGACCGGCCGGCGCCGACGGCACGTCGAGCGGGTACGACCAGCTGAACGCGCCGGAGGAGGTTCCGGCCTCCCACTTGCCGTTGGAGATCAGGGGCGTGGCCCGGAAGGAGCCGCCCTCGCCCATGCCCGAGTCGACGGCGCCGACGACGGCCCTGTCGCCGCCGTCGGCGACCTGCCGTACGCCTGTGGAGCGGACGTAGGAGGCCTGGAAGACGCCCGACGGCGGGGTCGTGGCGCGCGGGGCGACGGCCGGGGTGACGGTGCCGTCGGCGGCGGTGTCGACCGTGGCCGTGATGGTCTTGGTCTTGGTGTCGTTGACCGTCTCCAGCTCGTCGTAGGTACGGCACTCCTCGACGTCCGGGGTGGTCAGGTAGCACTCCGGGAACTGGACGAACGTCAGCCGGGAGGCCCAGTCGGCGCCGTACAGGTTCTGGTACGCCTTGTAGTCGAGCTGCACGGAGACCGGGACGGAGCCGGTGGAGGGCGCGGTCACGGTGACGACCGCGCCGTCGACGCTGTCGGCCTCGGGCGCGGTGCGCGGGTAGACGCCGACCTGCCAGGTGCCGGTGGGCGTCGCGGCGCCGGGTGCCTGGCCGAGCTTCACGGGCAGGGTGCCGACGGGCTCGAGGGCGGCTGGGGCGGTGGAGCTGGCGGTGGTGGTGGTGGCGGTGGTGCCTGTGGCGCTGGCGGTCGTGCTGCGGGTGGTGCTGCCGGTGGTGAACGCGGCCTGCCGTACAGCGGTGTTGCCGGAGGTGGAGGAGGCCTGCTGCGGGGCGGGGCTGCCGAAGGTCACGGCGGCCGTGCCGCCGGCCGGCGGGGTCGCGGTGCCCGCCGGAGCCTCGTCGTGGGCGGGCGGCGGCTCGGCCGCGATCGTGCCGAGGCCGGCGTTACGGGTCGCCCCGTCGACCGGCTTCTCCTCGGGGAGGTTCTCCAGGACGAGTTCCTCGCGGGGCACCTCGTCCTTGGCCGGATCGGGCGGCAGGGCGGCGGCCTGCGTCGGCAGGAGCGTGAGCAGCAGCGCGGCACCGACGGCCGGAACCACCGCGGCACGCAGGCGCCTTCGGCGCGCGGACAGGAAAGCAGGCACGGGTGAGGTCCCCCCGGACGACATGAAGCGGCGCCTGGGCGGACCGCAGGTGAGGCCAGTGAACGCGGTCATTCTGTGTGTGAGTTGCGCGTAAAGACCAGGCGGAAAGTGTTCACGTGGTGATGATCACAGCCATACATCGGCCGAATCGGAATTCCCCGTTCACAACCCGCTCAAGAGCCCTTCAACCACCATGTCAACGAGGTAAAGCGCTGTTGCCCGCCCAAGGGGATGAAGGAGCATCAACTGCGGCAATACCGCGCGCATTTCCTCCGGATAACGGGCAGGAATACCCGCTTCGTCTACGGCCGATTACTCCCCTGTCCCGGCGGCGCGACCGTCCTCGCCCGAAGAAAAGCGTCCGGCTCCGTGTGGAGAATTCGTGGCCGCCGCGTGACGACTGATCCCCCGTAAGCCATGATCTGCAGGCATCCGTCACGCCGGTGCGCGCACCGCCGTGCCCGCGTGACCAGCCACAGGAGCCCGGTCGGCCGTCTGCCGTAAGCCGGTTCTCGAGGGGGAAGGAACCTCGCTCATGACGAGCAGATGGCGCCGCGTGCCCGGGCGTCGACCGGTCGCGGCCGTGGCGGCAGCCGTCGTCGTGGCCTCGGGCCTCACGTACGTCGGTCTCGACAGCGGTCCCGAGGACCGCCGGGGCGACGCGGCCCCGCGCACCAGGAACAGCGCTCCGCTGAGCGAGTCCGACGCCGGGGCGCTGGCCCGGAAGACCGGCAAGGCCGTCGAGGCCACCGCGATGCGCACGGCGTACTCGACGACGTGGGCCAGGCCGGACGGCCTGATGCAGCGGCGGATCCACGCCAGCCCGATCCGCGCCAAGGTCGACGGGGTCTGGAAGGCCATCGACACCGACCTGAAGCGGGTCGACGCCGGCTGGGCGACGAAGGCCACCAACGTGGGCGTCGTCTTCTCGGCAGGCTCGAAGGCCAGGGCCGCGCAGGGCGAGGGCGCGCAAGGCAAGAGCGCGCAGGGCGAGGGCGCACAGGGCGAGGCGGACGACCGCGCGTCACGGGCCGGTGCGCAGCGCGTCTCGCTGCTGCCGGGAACGGTGGCCGGCGCGCCCATGGCGACCACGGCCACGGGCAATGTTCTCGCCACCCTCACCGTCAACGGCCACGACATCGTGGTGACCTGGCCCGACGCCGTACCCACCCCGATCATCGACGGCTCCAGGGCGCTCTATCCGGAGATCCTGCCCGGCGCCGACCTCGTCCTCACCGCCGATGACGGCGGCTTCGCCCAGCTCCTGGTGGTGAAGAACCGTCAGGCCGCGGCCGACCCGCGCGTCGCCCGACTCGCGTACGGGCTTTCCTCGCCGGACCTCAGCTTCAAGCTGGACCCGACCACGGGCGTCGTCTCCGCCACCGACACCGGGGGCCAGGACATCGCCGAGTCCCCCACGCCGCTGATGTGGGACAGCGCGGGCACGCCCACGTCCACCGACGGCGGGGGCGGCACCAGCGCCTCCCCCACCGCCCCCGAGGTGATCCCCTCGGAGTCGCCCGTTCCGTCCGGTGAGCCGGAGGAGACACCGACCGCTTCGGCCGAGCCGACGGACAGCATGAACGACGGCGACCAGGGCGACACGTTCAACGAGGTGCTGCCGGAGGCGACCAACGAGGCCGCCGACCCGTCCGTGATCGGTGAGATCGAGGGTTCCGCGCCGCCCGTGCCGGCGGAGCCGACGCCCGAGCCGTCGCAGACGGGTGCGGCGGCGACGCTGTCGCTGCCCGGAGTGAACGGCCCCCAGCCCGACTCCAAGGGCACGCTGGTCGGGACGGACCTGGAGGGCTCGGACTGGGTGATGACCCCGGACCAGGACTTCCTGAACGACCCCGGCACGGTGTACCCGGTCTTCGTCGACCCGTCGATCAAGAAGCACACGAACGACTGGACGACGGCCTACAGCCGCCACCCGAACGCGAGCTTCTACAACGGCAAGAACTTCAACAAGGGCGGCACGCACGAGGCCCGCGTCGGCTACGAGTCCGACACCTGGGGCACCTCACGGTCGTTCTTCAGCATCGACTGGGACCCCGACCTGAAGGGTTCCACGGTGCACAGCGCCAAGCTGCGCGCCCTGGAGACGTACTCGTGGTCGTGCAGCGCGCGCAGCATGACCGTGCATCTGACCGGCACGATCAGTTCCAAGACGAACTGGAAGAGCGCGCCGTCCATGAACAGCGGCAACAAGATCGGCGGCGGCAGCTTCGCGCACGGCTGGAAGTCCTCCTCCTGCCCCGACGAATGGGTGGCGTTCGACGTCAAGTCCTCGGCGAAGAAGGCCGTCGACGGCGGCTGGAAGACGATGACCATCGGTTTCAAGGCCTCGGACGAGGGGTCGCAGTACTCCTGGAAGAAGTTCCAGGCGAACGGCGGCCAGGACCCGTTCGTCGACCTGTCGTACAACCGTCCGCCGACGACCCCGACCAGCCTGGTCCTCGACCCGAACGCGGTGCGCTGCGACACCACGTCCCCGTACCTCAACGTGGGCGCGTCCTCGATCACCCTCTGGGCGAACAGCACCGACAAGGACAGCAACCTCCAGTCGGTCCACTTCGAGCTGTGGCCGACCGGAGGCAGCACCACCAACCTGCTCGGCAGCAAGGGCAAGGTGTCGGTCGGCAGCCAGACCGGCTCGGCGAAGGTCCACACCGATCCCTTCTCCACCAGCGGCCTGAAGAACGGGACCACGTACTCGTGGCGGGCCAAGGCGGTCGACAAGTTCGGCGCGACCTCGCCGTACTCGCACACGAAGACACCGTGCCGCTTCGTCTTCGACAACTCGAAGCCGTCGTCGCCGACGGCCTCCTCGGCGCAGTTCCCGGACGCCGATGCCAAGGACAACGGCTTCGAGAACGACTCCGAGGACTCCAAGTGGAGCACGGTGAAGTTCGGCACGGCCGGTTCCTTCGTCTTCAAGGCGGCCCAGACGGACGTGGTGAAGTTCGAGTACGGCTTCAACCAGGCGTCGTACCCGTTCTCGGCACCGCGGACGAACGGTGCGCCCGTCACCACGACGACCACCGTGAACAACGTCAAGCCTCCGCTCGCGGGGCCGAACGTGCTCTACGTACGGGCGGTCGACGACGCGGGCAACCCGTCGCAGCCGACGAAGTACCTCTTCTACGTGACCCCTCGGGACCAGGCGGACCACCCCGGTGACTTCACCGGTGACAAGCTGCCCGACCTGATGGTCGTGGACGGCAACGGCAACCTGCGGCTCTACCCGTCGGAGGCCACCACCGACCTGATCAAGGGCACGGGCGACCTGGACTACTCCATGTCGGGCTCCTACCGCGGCAACCCCGCGAAGGACCCGAACGGCGACGACGGCCTCCCGCAGTACATCTCGGCGCCGTCGGGCTACTGGAAGAACACCCTGATCACCCACCTCGGTGACGTCTACGGCGGCGACGGTCTCCAGGACCTCGTCGCCCGCCGTGAGGGCAAGCTGTGGGTGTACCCGGGCGACGGGTACGGCGGCGTGAACATCGACAAGCGGCAGGAGATCCTGCTGCCGTCGAACGCGCCGGCACCGGACACCATCACCCAGATCGTCTCCGCCGGGGACGCCACGGGCGACGGCAAGACGGACTTCTTCCTGAAGGTCGGCGACGCGCTGTGGGCCTTCGTCGGCTACAACGGCGCGAGCATCGAGAAGGCCGTCCAGCTGTCCAGCTCGCCCTGGCTGGAACGCGACATCGTCACGGTCCAGGACATCACGGGCGACGGCGTAACGGACATGATCTACCGAACCGACGTCTCCGCCCGCCTCCTGCTCCGCACCGGCAAGAAGGACGCCGACGGCAGCGGCGTCGACATCCTGTCCCTGGCATCCGCCGCCAACTCCGCGACCGGGGTAGACGCCCAGTACGGCGCCTCAGGCTGGGGCCGCACCAACATCCGTCTCTTCCACGGCACCCCGGACGCCAACGGCGACGGCATCCCCGACATCTGGACCCTCCGCGTAGACGGCGCGGTCCGCTTCTACGCCGGCAGCCGAGGGGAGATGGCAGGCAGCGGCATCGAAATCATCGGCAACAGCGACGGCGTCGGCTGGAAGAACAAACTCACCATCGGCTGACGCGACACACCCTCTCGACCCCAGCGGGGCCCGGCCGATTCGGCCGGGCCCCGCTGGGCTGTCCCCGACCGGTCCCCAGGGCGGTGCGCCGCCTTCGGGCGCGGGACCAGAGAGGCAGCCGTCGTGGGGCGGGCCTCCATCAGCCGGCGTAACCCCGCCTGATCCGGTCCAGATGCTGGCTCACCACCAGCAGCTCCTGGCGGTACTGCTCCCTGGGCAGGGACAGCAGGAACTGGTGAAGGTCGGTGAGTTCGATCGTCGCCGCGCCGTAGTCGCCCAGGTTGACCAGAAGAGTTCCGGCGTGGAGCCGAACCTCCAGCAGAAGGGGGTCGTCGGACGGGCGGACGGGTGCCAGTTCGTCGAGCAGAGCACGGTACTGCTTGTGCGCCTCGTGGAGGTGCCCGAGGCCCATGCGGCAGTGGGCGGCGTGAGCCCGGCACTGGGCCGCCTGGTCCGCGTGCTGGGGGCCGGCCCTGCCGAGTTCCTCCGCGAGGGCCGTGTAGGCGGGCAGGGCTTGACCGAGGTCTCCGTCGTCGAAGAGGGCCTGGGCGTGACTGAAGCGCTCGGGAACCGGTACCGGCACGGCGCCGGGGCCGGCTGGCGAGACAGAGGCGGCGGAGGTGGGCTCCGCACCGGGCTGGAGGGGAAGCAGCCGGTCGAGGACGGCCCGTGCGGACGAGGGGCGCTCGTCCTGGCGCTTGGCCAGCGTCTCGGTGACGACGGCGTCCAGGATGGGGTGGATCTCGGGGCGCAGCATCGACAGCGGGACCGGAGGCTCGTGGAGGAGCGCGTTCAGCACGTCGGTGAAGGGCGGCTCTCCGGTGAGGAGTTCGTAGAGGATGCAGCCCATGGCGTACAGGTCGGTCTGCGGGACGATGAGCCCGGACTTCACGATCTGCTCGGGGGCCAGGTATCCGACGGTGCCGAGAACCTGGCGGTCGCTCGTCAGCCGCCGGCTGGTTCGGGCAGCGCCCTTGAACGTCGCCGCCACCCCGAAGTCGAGCACGGTGATCCGGCCGCTGGGCGACACCATGATGTTCGCCGGCTTGAGGTCCCGGTGGATCACTGGGAGGGCATGGGTGTGCGTGAGGATGTCGCAGAGCTGCAGGGCGATGTCGACCACCTGCGCCTCTGTGAGCGGCTGTCCGTGCCTCAGCACGGATTCGAGGGTGTCGCCGAGGACGAGCTCCATCACCATGTAGACATGCTCCGCATCGCGTCCGAGGCGCGCGTCGAAGAGCACCGGGAGGCCGGGATGGCGAAAGCCCGCGACGATCCGGGCCTCCCGGCGGAAGCGCTCGATCAGCTCGTCGGCGGCCGTGCGGTCGCCGGTGGCGGGGAGATGGTGCGGATGGATGAGCTTGACGGCGACGGGGCGGCGCAGCTCCCGGTCGTACGCCTGCCAGACCTGCCCCATGGCGCCGACGCCGAGTCGCGTGCGCAGTTCGTAGCGGTCGTCGAGGACCCCCAGGACCCCGATGTCACGATCCACGGACGTCATCGCCCGATCCGGCCGCGCCGTCGGCCACGAGTTCCTCGGCGAGCTCGACGAGCGTGCCTTCCCCGGGCAGGACCCAGCACCGGGGTCCTTGCACCGCCACGGGAGCCTCGGCCCACTCGGCCTCCTGCCAGATGCGCATCACCAGTCCGCTCGGGGAGTAGCGAGCGCCGTCCACCGCCCAGATCAGGGGCGCACCCGCGTCATTGACCCAGGTGGCGAGATAGCGGCGCGGATCCTCGCCGAGCCACTCGCCGAGCGCCTGCTCCTCCGGGCGTGTGGTGGTGCGGAAGACGAGTCGCGCGCCGTCCTTGATCCGCCTGTGGTCGACGAGCAGGCGCACGCTGCTCGGTCGTCGTCGGGACGGGCGCAAGCGGTGGTCCGGAGAGGTGAGAACCGGCGAGTTGGAAAGGCCCTCCGCAGCGAGTGTGTCCAGCGCTGCCGCCGTGATCTGTCGGCACCTGCCCGCGTCGCTGAAGACCCTGGAGAGAAGGGCGCGCTCACCGTAGATGTCGGCCAGCAGTCTCGTCAGCAGAGGGACGATCGTGCCCATCCGCCCCGCGACGGCGTTGGCCCTGCTTTGCCAGGCGTCCCCCGGCTCGTCGATGTCGTCGTCGCCGACGAGCCGGAAGGCGATGTGGTTGAGCAGCAGCGACCCGGTGCCGGTCAAGGCCCGGTCGCGGCCGGAGAGGGTGTCGGACGTGTCCTCCAATGCCTGGCCGATCGCACGGGTCAACTGGACCGAACGCCAGATCTGGAGTGCGGTGGGGCGGCGGCCGAAGAGCTTGGTGTACGCGCCGTCCGGTCCGGAGCGCCAGAGGTGGTCGTGGTCCGCCCGCACGCGTGCGACGAGGCCCGCGTCCCGGTGGGCGCAGGCGAGAGCGGTCGCGGCTTCGACGATCGAGCAGCCGCTGGCCGGTGACGGGTCGAGTTCACCGCGCTTGTAGACGTACGACTTCCCCAGGGTGTGGGCGAAGTCATCGCGGATCAGCGCCTGTTCCGGGGCGAGGGCGACGAAGTCCCGTGGCTCGACGTGGTTCTGTGTGTTGCTGGCCTTGGCGATGCTTCGTGCGAGCCCGTCCGGAGCGTCCTTGACGCACATGACGCGGAGCATGACACGGGCCTGCGCGGTGGCCTCGGGGGCCTGCCGGAAGGCGTGGTAGGCCGAGGCGGCGGTCTGCGCGCCGTTGACGATCTGGGCGTTGGTCAGTTCCAGCCGCACCGGCTGACCGGCCGTGCGGCGGGCGAAGTAGTGGGGCCGGACGTCGTCGCATACGACGGTGACGCCGTTGTTGAAGTACCAGAAGTGGTCGGGATCGCTGATCAGGCTGCCCACCAGCTCCTGGTTCACCTTCGTCATGCCCAGGTAGCGGCGAACATTGCCCTCGTACAGCCGCTCGCCGTGCTGCTCGTACCATCCGGCCAGTTCGTCCGCCGCGATCGCGCCCATGTAGGTCTCGTACGGGTGGTGCATGGCGACCCAGCCGTCGGCCATGGTCGCGGTCACGGAGAACCGATTCGGGGAGACGTCCTGGCGGACCGCGGCGTGGAAGTCGGCGAGCGCGAGGGAGCGGAAGTCCACGAGCTCACCGAAGTCGTTGAACTCGGCGACGGAACGCGTGAGGGCGGTCTCGGCGGCAGGAGCCAGTCGTCCGTCACCCGTCACCGCAAGGACCAGGTGAATGCGGCAATCGGGGGAGGCGAGCACGTCGTCGACCCTGGCCGCGAGGTGCTGAAACCTGGCGTTGGAGTCTCTGTGACGCAGATTCGTCAGCAGGCGCAGGCCATGAATCAGGCGGTCGGTGTCGTCGGCGGAGATCCCCGCCGTTCCGTGGTCGCTCCACTTGGCCTGGATGAGCCACAGTTCGGGAGTGGCGATGGAGAAGGCGACGGCGTCGATGCCCATGTCACCGGCGCCGTCGATGACGGCCGCGGCGGCCTCGTCCGGGTCGCGGTCCGTGAGAACGGAGACGGCTTTGGCGGCCAGGGCCCGCGAGAGGAAGGCACGCTCGCGCGAAGGATCAGGCACAGCGGACGGGAAGTCCGTCATGCCGATCAGGCCCCCGAACTCCCGGCTCAGCGCGGCACGGAGCTGCTGGACCGCTACGGGGTACCCCTCGTCGTGCATCGACGTCTCCTCTTCGGTCGGCGCCCCGGTCAGGGGGTCTCTCCGACGTACTCCACCGTGAGCGGGCTCGCCACGAGACAGCGAGGTGCTCCGTCCCGCTCGGGGAGCAGTGCCGTGACGCGGGCGTATCCGGTCATCGGGGCGGTGGTGTCGATCTCCTCCTGGCCGACATCGAGGGCGCGCAGCAGGTCACGGATGCCCGCGGCGCTCAAGGCGGGGGCCAGGGGTGACGCCGAGGCCGCGTCGGCGGGCGCGGCGGCGCCGGGATCGGAGTTCGGGGAGAGCGCCTCGACAACCTGTCCGGCCCTCGTGAGGAAGACGGAGCCGACGCTGTCGCCGCCGCCGATCTCGTTCAGCGTGGGGCCGTCGGTGAGCTGGGGCGTCCAGCCCAGCAGGTGTTGGGCGGAGCCGTGCAGCAACAGACGGCAGCCGGCGCCTCCGCCACCGCCGGAGCCCGGCCCTGAGTCGACGAAGAGCAGGAGGTCCCGGTAGGCACCGCGGAGCGTGACGCAGCGCATGGGCGCCTCGAACTGCACCCACACGCCGGGGCGGAGGCCAGGCTCCTCGTACCAGAGCGCCGACCCCTCCAGATGCTTCTGCACCTGCTGCAGATGCCGCATCCGTCCCTGCTCGCTGTCGGCGGCCTGCGCGTCTACGTCGACCCCGACGCCGAACGGTGTAGACAGGCGCACCGCCCCAGCGCGGGGCGCGCGGCGCGGCTCCGGCAGGAACTGCTGGAGCTTGCCCACGGACAGATAGATGACATCGCGCAATCGGGCCCCCAAGTCCGGTCGCTCGGCCCTGCTGGTATGCCGGAGCCGTCGCCTCCAGCATACGGGCTGCGGCTGCCGACCTGGATGCGGACGGCCGCGGCCGACTGCGCCGCAGCCAAGAGGCCGACCTCGCGGCACTGAAGAAGATCCTGGCCCGCGAAGGTGACGAGGACCGGGTCACCGACACCTTCCGAACGTGGCTACTGGCCAAAGGCTGGACACCCGTCGATCCGACCGACCGCTGGACCGACCTGGAAGCCGTACGCGGCGAGGAACGGCTGATCTGCGAGGCCAAGGGCCGCACCAACCGGTGGGTCAAGTGAGGTTCACCCAGCGGGCCTCGGCGTGGGCGGTGATTCCGTCCGGGCCTACGGTGACCTCGGTGGGCCTCATGCCCAGCGGGAGCGGCGGCAGTTGCCGGTGCTCGCGGGACAGGGCCCCCGCGATGGCGCGGGCGGTTGGATCGAGCGTGCGGCCAGCCAGGGTTGCGCTGTCCGCGTGCAGGGTGACGACGCCCGCGTCGAGGCGGGGTTCGGCCGTGATGACCAGGGGCATACCCAGCACGCCGCTCTCGATCCGCAGCCGGCCGCCGCCGGCGTCGGAGAGCCGCATCTCCCGGTCGCCGGCCGTGCCGAGCGCGTCGAACGATGCGGTGAACGTGGCGTCGACCGAGTCCGCCGCGTAACCGCCGAGCTGTTCGGACACCCGGTGGAGGTCGACTTCGGCCTTGACGGGGATGCCGTCGGGCGTTCGGGCATCTCCCGTGACCCGGACCTCGGGATGGTGCCCCCGGGCGGCGTGCAGCAGGAACGGATGGCCGTCGATGGTGACATCCGGCGAGGTCAGACCACCGCCCTGGCGGGCGGCGATCCGGTCGGCGAACCGCTCTTCGCCGAGCTGGCGGGCCAGGGCGTCGGCCGTGAGCAGGAGGGCGCCCACGAGGACGGTCACGGCCGCCATCCGCCGGTACGGGCGGCTCGGGCGGCCAGTGCGGCCCCTGCGTAGGTTCCGGCGCTCGGAGGCGGGTGGGGACGCGGGCGCGGGCGGGGTGCGGAACGGCATGGATCGGTACCTCGGGGTCGGGTCGGAGTAGGGGCGGGGTGGGGTGGGGTGGCGGAGGTGGTCCGGTCGGGGTTGAGGATCGGGGGTTCGGTCGCGACGCGGGCGGATCAGGGTGCGGGAAGGCGGTCGGCTCGGGAACCGGCGTCGGCCTCGGACGGTTGGGCCGCGGGCTTCGCCGTGCAGGCGCGAGCGCGCGGGGCGGGCGTGGGGGTGCCCTCTATGTCCACGCGCGGCAGGATCCGGTCGAGCCACGCCGGCAGCCACCAGTTGCGCGACCCGAGCAGCACCATGCTGGTCGGGACGAGGAGGCCGCGGACGACGGTGGCGTCCAGGGCCACCGCCGCGGCCAGTCCGATCCCGAACATCTTGACCACCGGGTCTTCGGACAGCAGATAGCTCAGGAACACGCAGAGCATGATCAGCGCGGCCGAGCTGATGATCCCGGCCGTACCGGTCAGCCCGTCCACGACCGCGCGCCGGTTGTCGCGGTGTCGCAGGTAGGACTCGCGCACGGAAGTCAGCAGGAACACCTCGTAGTCCATGGAGAGCCCGAACAGCACGGCGAACATCAGCAGCGGGACGTAGCCCGGGATCGGCACCGGCCCGTCGAGGCCGAGCAGGTCGGCCCCCCATCCCCACTGGAACACCGCGGTCAGCACGCCGTACGAGGCCGCGACCGAGATCAGGTTCATGGCGGCCGCCTTGGCCGCGACCACGGGCGCGCGGAAGGCGAGCAGGAGCAGCAGCCCGGCGACCAGGACGACGGTGGCGATGATCGCCGGCATCCGGTCCGCGAGCCGGGCGTTCAGGTCTGCCTGGGCGGCCGTGGGCCCGCCTACGTGGGTGGCGGCCCCCGTACCCGCGGTGGCCTCGGGCAGGGTGGTCCCGCGCAGCTGCTCAACGAGGGCGACGGTCCGCCGGTCGCCGGGACCGGTGGTGGGGGTGACCTGCCAGAGGACGGTACGGCCGTCCGGGCCGATGCGTGCCGGGCCGACCGCCTCGATCCCGGGGGTCCGCGCGAGGGCCTCGGTGACCGGGGCGACGCGGTGATCGGAGGGGCCCTCCGCCGCGGTGGGCAGGGTCTCGGTCACCTGGACCGGGCCGTTCGCGCCCGGTCCGAAGGCCTCGGCCAGCTGCTCGTACGCGGTGCGGCTCGCCGTGCCGGCCGCCTTGTCGCCCGCGTCGAGTTGGCCGAACGTCAACCGGGCGGCCGGCGCTGCCAGGACGGCCAGCAGGACCAGGCTCGCGAGCAGGTAGCGCCAGGGCCGGTCGGCCACGTGCGCGGCAAACCGCCGCGCACGCGCGTGCGCAGGCTCGGTGACGTCGGCGGCGCCCTCGCTGTCCTCGATGTCGTCCTCGACGTGCTCGGCGCCGGTTGGCGCGGAGCGAACGGCCGGCGAAGCGGTCGGATCCGCCGGGTCCGGCGCGGGCCTTGTGGCCGCGGGCCTCGCCTGCGCCCGCCTGCCCTCGCGGCGTCCGCCCGTGCGGTGACCCAGGCGGTGGCCCAGCAGGGCGAGCAGGGCCGGGAGCAGAGTCAAGGCGGCCAGGACCGCGACGAGTACGGCGATGCCGGGGGCCAGCGCCAGGGCATACAGCAGCGGCAGCCCGCCGAGCGCCAGCCCGGCCAGCGCCGCCGCCACCGCGCCGCCGGCGAAAGCGGCGGCCTTGCCGGCGCTCGCTGTGGTGTGCCCGACCGCCTCCGGCACCTCGTGACCCTGCGCCAGGAGTCCACGGAAGCGCGTGAGACAGAACAGGGTGTAGTCGATACCCACGCCGAGGCCGATCATCGCCGCGATGGTGGCCCCGGACGAGGGCATGTCGAGGAGGTGCCCCACCAGCCCGATCACCGACAGCGAGACCACCAGCCCGAGGACCCCCACCAGCAGGGGCAGCCCTGCCGCGAGGATTCGGCGCAGTGCGAGGAAGAGGATCACTGCGGCCGCCGCGAGACCGATCAGCTCACTGTGCGCGGTGGACCGCTTGTCGACGGCCGCAGCGAGGTCGCCTCCTGCCGTGACCTCGATACCCGCCCGGCGCGCGGGTTCCGCGGCCGAGAGCACGGCCTCGCTGATCTCCGGGGTGATGTCACGCCCCGTCACGTCCAAGCCGACGGACAGGTAGGCGGTGTGCCCGTCCGCGCTCATGGCCGCGCCGCCCGAGGGCCCGTACGGCGTGGCGACGGCGACCACATGGTCCGCCGCGGCCACGTCGGCCGCGGCCGCCTCCACCGCCCGCCGCGCGGTCGCGGAGGTCAACTCCGGGCCGTCCGGCGTCGTATGCAGGACGATCGGCTGATTGCCGGACGCGGGTCCGGGGAGGGTCTCGGCGGCGTCCCGGGCCGCCTGGCTGTCGCTGCCGGGGATGACCACGGCCTCGGTGGTGACGCGGCCGTGCAGGGCCACGGCTGCCACCACGGCGATCACCACGGCCGCCCACACGGCGAGGACGCGTACGGGTCTGCGGGCGCACCATCGGCCCAGGGCAAAGAACATCGTGCTGCGTACCCCTCCACGGATCCACTAATGAAGTTGCACTCTGAGTGCAGATTTACGGTTGCACTAGGAGTGCAATAATGTCAATCGGAGAGAGGAGCCCAGGTGGAACGGCAGGGTGAGGAGCGGGACCGGCAAAGGCGGGGACAAGAGCCGGAGCAGGGTGTGCGGGAAAGCCGGCGGCCCGGCTTGTCACCCGCCGGGACCAAGGACGGCCGGACCGAGCGCGGCCGGCAGACCCGCGAGAAGATCGCCGACGCGCTGCTCGCCCTGCTCGACGAGGGCATGACGGAGTTCCCCGCCGACCGGGTCGCCGAGTACGCCGGTGTCTCGCGCCGCTCGGTGTTCCACCACTTCGCCGACATGGCCCAGCTCATGGACACCGCCATCACCCGCCGGCTGGAACAACTCGCGGCGCAGATAAGGCCGTTGCCCACCGAAGGGCCGCGGGAGGCGCGGGTCGCGGCGCTGGTCGAGCAGCGCTCCCGGATCCTCGAATGGATCACCCCGGCCCGTCTGGCGATGATCCGCATGGACAACCCCTCGGAACGGATCCGTCAGGTCACCGCGGACGCCTTCCGCGATGCCCGCGAGCGCTTGGAGGCTGTGCTCGCCGAAGAACTCGACCGGCTCCCGGCCCGGCAGCACAGGGACCTGGCCGACGGGTTGGACGCGGTGACCACGTGGGGCGCCTGGCACCACTGGCGGTCCACGGGACTCGACGCCGAACAGGCGCGGCACGCCATGGAGGCCACCGTGCTGAACCTGCTCGCCTCCGCCGACCCACCGGGCCGCGCCCCGGCCCCGCGGGACGACTCCGACTGACCACCCCGGCTTGCAGCAGCCGGCGCAGCAGCTCCTGCGCCTGGACGTCCCGCGCCGGTGCCTCCTGCTTCCTTCCCGGGGACCATCGGGTGGGAGGAGGCGCACTGCGGGCCTGGACGATCCGCTCGACTGCCGGTGTGGACAGACCCCCCTCGCTGATCTCGCATTCGTCCAGGGCGAACCACTCGGTGGGCCGTGCGAACGCCTCGGTGCCGATCGGCACCCCCGTTCGGCTGGACGAAATCGAAGCCGGCCTGCGCGCCGCGAGCGCGCAGCCAGGCGTCGGCCACGGCCTTCACATACAGGTGGTCAGCGCTCGCCACGCCGCGGGCACGGCGTCCGCAGCGGCTTGTGCGGGTGCCTGCGGAACCGCGAGGCCCGACGCCAGCAGGGGTACCGCGATGGCTGCCGAGATCAGCCGCCGGCGCGTGCGCCGGAAGGCGAAAGCGTGAGAGGGGGAGTCCATGCCATGGGTCTGTCGACCGGTGAACGACGTCGTGAAGGCTTCATGACGGCAAGTCCTCGCCATGGCAAAGGCTTGTCAGCGGTGAATCGTGGGATTCCGGACGGAACACGACGCCCCCCGGTGGGCGTCGTCCGGTGCGACCCCCGTGCCGCTGACGTGCGGAGGTGGCCTTCCAGTCGCGCTGGAGGTCGCGGCGGCACCGGCCGGTCTCGCCTTGCCGACGTGCGCCCGGAGGGCGACAGGGGTCAGATTGGAGTATGTGGTCCACCGGACGGAGACGCCTCGGCGGATCGGCCGGACGACATGGAGGAGCCTGGCATGACGACCCACGCGAGCTCACCCGGTCGGCGAGAGGACACGTACAGCAGCGGTTGGCTGGTGTTCGCGGCCGTCATCATGATCTTCAGCGGGATCATGACGCTGCTCGGAGGCATTTCGGCCATCGCCAAGGACGACGTGTTCCTGGCCACGCGTAACTACGTCTACGAGCTCAACCTCACCGGCTGGGGGTGGATCCACCTCATCCTGGGCATTCTGATCGTGCTCACCGGCATCGCCGTGTTCAAGGGCGCCACATGGGCCAGGGTCGTCGGCGTGGGGCTGGCCGGTCTCAGCATGATCGCCAACTTCATGTGGCTCCCGTACACGCCGTGGTGGGCCTTGTTGTTCATCGCGATCGACGCCCTCGTCATCTGGGGGCTGTGCGTCGCGCCCCGGCGGATGCGGGACTGACGTCCGGGACCCGCTCCCGTGACACACGGAACCGTGACAGAGCAGCTGCCTCGACTGGTGCTCGTCGTCGGCGTCGCAGGGTCGGGCAAGTCGACAGTGGGGCGCCTCCTGGCCGATCGACTGGGCTGGGCGTACCGGGACGCCGACGAGTTCCACTCCGAGGCCAATCGAGCCAAGATGGCCGCCGGGCATGCCCTCACGGACAGCGAACGGGAGCCGTGGCTCGAAGCGATCGGGGAGTGGATGGACGGGGCGATCGCGGCCCGTCGGAACGCCGTCGTGACCTGTTCCGCGCTGAAGCGTGCCTACCGGGACCCGCTGCTGGCAGGGCGCCCCGAGGTTCTTCTGGTGTACCTGCACGGCTCACCCGACGTGCTGCGTTCCCGGCTTGTCACACGGCACGGTCACTTCTTCCCTGCGGACTTGTTGGGGACGCAGCTCGCGGATCTGCAGGAGCCGGAGCCCGACGAGCACCCGTTGGTGGTGGAGATCGATCAGCCTCCGGAGGCCGTCGTCACGGCGGTGCTTTCGCTGATGCGCCGGGAAGCCGGCTCCGGGAGGCCACAGGCCGGATCCGTCACGGAGCGGGCCGTCCAGACCGTCGTGCCCGACGACCCTTCCGCGTCGTCCAGCCCGACGGGTGCGCTGTGGCGGTTGGAGCATGAAGAGCAGAGCGCGGTCGTGGTCCAGCTGGGCGGCGCCCTGCGGGATTACGTCATGAACGGCCGCCCTCTGCTCGACGGGTTCTCCGCCGGGTCCGCCGTCACGGGCGGGCGGGGGCAGCTGCTCGTACCCTGGCCGAACCGGGTGGGCGGCGGACGCTACCGCTTCGGCGACCGGGACCTGCGACTCGCTCTGACGGAACCGGAGAAGGGCAACGCGATCCACGGGCTGCTGCGCTGGTCCCTGTGGAGGCTGCTGGCCCGTACCGACGACGCGGTCCGGGTCGGCACGACGCTCTGCCCTCAGCCCGGATATCCCTTCCTCCTCGATGTCTGCGCCGAGTACCGGCTCGGCCCCGACGGGCTCGAGACCGCCGTCTTCGCCACCAACGCCGGTACGGGTCCTGCGCCTTACGGAGTGGGTCAGCACCCCTATCTGACAGTCGGCACCGACCTCGTCGACACCGCGCTGCTGACCGTTCCCGCCAGGTACCTCCTCCGTACCGACGACCGGGGGCTGCCGATCGGCAAGGAGTCGGTCGACGGGACCGCGTACGACTTCCGCGCGGCCCGCCCCATCGGCGATCTGCGGCTGGACACGGCCTTCACCGGCCTCGACCGCGGCCCCGACGGCCGGGCCGTCGTGCGCCTGGCCCACCCTTCCGGGCTGCGGGGTGTCGATCTGTGGCTCGGCGAAGGCACCCGGTATGTACAGGTGTACACGGGCGACACGCTGGCGGAACCCGAGAGACGGCGGCGTGGTGTCGCCGTGGAGGCCATGTCCTGTCCGCCGGACGCCTTTCGCAGCGGCACGGATCTCACCGTGCTCGAGCCGGGCGACACGCATGTGCTCCGATGGGGCCTCAGCCCCTGGGAGCGGCCATGACCCCGACCGCACAGCCCTCGGCCGTGCCCGGTCCCGATATGCCCGCGCACGAGTTCAGGGCGCTCTACGAGCGGCTGCGACGCGGAGCGGCGCGGTCGACGGGGGACGGTCGGACCGGCGCGCTCCGCCACGTGACGCCCGATCGGGTCGTGGCCGCCGTCTCGGAGGTCCGCCTCGGACGCACGGTGTCGCTGGCCGCTCCGATCGAGACCGTGCCGGGCCCCGACGACCCCGAGCCCGCGGTGCACCGGATGACCGGCCCCGCCCCGGATGACCTCGGTGCCGAGGGTGTCCACTTCGCCACCGACCGCTTCGCCATGAACGTGCACGGGGACGCGGACAGCCACCTCGACGCCCTCTGCCACGTGGTGTTCGACGGGGAGCTGTACGGCGGGGTACCGGCGAGCAGCGTGACGGCCCAGGGGGCCCGTGCGCTCTCCGTGGAGCTGGTCGCGGACGGCATCGTCGGTCGGGGCGTGCTGCTGGACATCCCCCGGCTGCGTGGCGTGCCGTGGCTTGAGCCGGGCGACCATGTGACGCCGGACGATCTGACGCGCGCCGAGGCCGCGCAAGGGGTTCGTGTCGGACCGGGGGACCTGCTCTTCGTCCGGGTGGGCCATCGTCTCCGCCGTAGGGAACTCGGGCCGTGGAACGCGGCGGCGGCTCGGGCCGGCCTCCACGCGACCGCCATGGAGTTCCTGGCCGAGCGCCAGGTCTCGGTCCTGGGCGGGGACGGCAACAACGACACCGCGCCCAGCGCGGTGGAGGGCATCGCCTTCCCCGTCCATGTCCTGGCCGTGCAGGCCATGGGCGTCCATCTGATGGACTACCTGCGGTTCGAGGACCTGGCCCGGCTGTGCGCGCGGGCGGGGCGCTGGAGTTTCCTGTGCGTGGTCGCCCCGCTGCGGCTGCCCGGAGGCACGGGATCACCCGTGAACCCGATCGCGGTGCTGTGAACGCCGTACCGGGCAGGGTGTCCCCCGGTCGCCGTGCACGGGGAGGGCGGATACGTTCAAGCGGGTGAGACCTCCCGGCCCCCGCACAGCGGGGGGACAGGACCTGATCTTCGGATCAGGGCCATGATCACAAGGACGGTGGTCGTCGTGGGCGACGCCCCTCACTACGACGTCATCATCATCGGTACCGGCGCCGGCGGGGGCACTCTCGCCCACCGGCTCGCCCCGTCCGGCAAACGCGTCCTCCTCGTCGAGCGTGGCGACTACCTGCCGCGCGAGCGGGACAACTGGGACTCGACGGCCGTGTTCGTGAAGGGCAAGTACCGGGCACCGGAGTTCTGGCTGGACAAGAACGGCAGCGAGTTCCCGCCCGAGGTCAACTACTACGTCGGCGGGAACACCAAGTTCTACGGCGCCGCCCTCTTCCGGCTGCGGCCCGAGGACTTCGGTGAGCTCCGGCACCACGGTGGCCTCTCCCCCGCCTGGCCGATCCGGTACGAGGATCTGGAGCCGTACTACACGCAGGCCGAGCACCTCTACCTGGTGCACGGACGGCACGGCGAGGACCCGACCGAGGGCCCTGTGAGCGCTCCGTACGCCCATCCGCCCGTGGAGCACGAGCCGCGCATCCAGCAGTTGAGCGACGACCTCGAGAAGCGTGGCCTGCACCCCTTCCACCTGCCGATCGGTGTCGATCTCAGCCAGGAGAACGGCGGGCGGGCCACCCACTCCAGCGTCTGCATCCGATGCAATCGGGTGGACGGCTTCCCGTGTCTGGTGCGTGGCAAGTCCGACGCCGAGGTGATCTGTGTCGAGCCTGCCCTGGAGCACTCCAACGTCGACATGGTCACGCAGACTCAGGTGGTGCGGCTGGAGACCGATGCGCGGGGACGCAGTGTCAGCGCGGTCGTCGGCCGGCTCCCCGACGGCTCGGAGGTCCGGTTCACGGCCGACGTGGTGGTCGTCTCCTGCGGCGCGGTCAACTCCGCGGCGCTGCTGCTGGCCTCGGCGAACGAGCACCATCCCCGCGGTCTCGCGAACAGCTCCGACGTGGTCGGCCGGAACTACATGCGGCACAACAACCTGGCTCTGATGGCGGTGTCGAAGGAGCCCAACGACACCCAGTTCCAGAAGACGCTGGCGCTGCACGACTGGTACCTCGGCGCGGACGACTGGGAGTTCCCGCTGGGCGGCATCCAGATGCTCGGCAAGTCCGACGCCGAGCAGATCCACGGCGAGGCCCCGCGATGGGCCGGCACGGTCACGCCGGACATGCCCTTCGAGGTGCTCGCGCATCATGCCGTCGACTTCTGGCTGTGCGGGGAGGACCTGCCGCTCGCCGACAACCGGGTCACCCTCGACGGCGACGGCCGCATCCGTCTCGCTCTCGACGAGAAGAACAACATCGAGGGCCTGAAGCGGCTGAGGCACAAGCTGCAGGGCATGCTCGGCGACCTGGGCATGCACGAGCACCACCTGCTGTCGCACAGCATCTATCTGCACAAGGGCATGCCGATCGGCGCGACGGCGCACCAGGCGGGCACCGTGCGCTTCGGGACCGATCCCGCCGCCTCCGCGCTGGACGTCCACTGCAAAGCCCACGACCTCGACAACCTCTACGTGGTCGACACGAGCTTCTTCCCGAGCATCGGCGCGGTCAACCCGTCCTTGACGGCGATGGCCAATGCCCTACGGGTCGGCGACCACCTCCTGGAGCGGCTGGGCTGAGGCCGAGGTCCGGCCCCGCTGGCCCGATCGGACGAAGATGCTCGGCCCAACGGCCCAACGGCGCTGCTCGGGGAACGCGGACGGCCGCAGCCGGTGATTGCGTGGCCCCCGTGTCCGCCCGGCCGAAGCCGGGTGGAGCGCGTCCGGGCGAGGAGGCAGGGCATCGTGGAATCCACTGGGGGAGCACCGCAGGGTGTGATCCCCACACGTCTGTTGCAGGGCCAGAAGGCGCTGGTCACCGGCGCCAATTCGGGCATCGGCAAGGCCACGGCCATCGGCTTGGGCCGAGCCGGCGCCGACGTGGTCGTGAACTACGTGGCGGGCCGAGAGGCCGCCGAGGAAGTGGTCGAGGAGATCGCTTCGTTCGGGGTGCGTGCGGCGGCCTACGAGGCGGACGTGTCCCAGGAGGACCAGGTCACGGCCATGATGGACCGGATGGTCGAGGAGTTCGGGACCATCGACGTGCTCGTCGCCAACGCGGGGTTGCAGAGGGACGCCCGGCTCACCGACATGACCCTCGGCCAGTGGCAGAAGGTGATCGACGTCAATCTCACCGGTCAGTTCCTGTGCGCACGGGAAGCGGCCAAGGAGTTCCGGCGTCGCGGCGTGGTCCCCGAGGTGTCCTCCTCCGCCGGGAAGATCATCTGCATGAGTTCGGTGCACCAGATCATCCCCTGGGCCGGACACGTCAACTACGCCTCCTCCAAGGGAGGTGTGCAGATGATGATGCAGACCCTGGCCCAGGAGCTCGCACCGGAGAAGATCCGGGTGAACGCGGTCGCCCCCGGGGCGATCAGGACGCCGATCAACCGCGACGCCTGGGAGACGCCCGAGGCCCGTGAGGACCTCCTGAGGCTCATCCCGTACCACCGGATCGGTGACCCCGAGGACATCGCCCACGCCGTCGTCGCACTCTCCTCCGACCTCATGGACTACGTGGTGGGAACCACCCTGTACGTCGACGGCGGGATGACCCTCTTCCCGGGCTTCGCCACCGGCGGCTGACCCTCTCCCGGGTTTCGCCACCGGCGGCTGACCCTCTCCCGGACCGTGACGAACAGCGAAGGCGTGCATGTCCACCTCGTTCCACCTGCTGGCGGACGCCCCGGCCCAACTTCTGCCCGCCCGAGAGCTCATGGCCTTCACCCTGGCGTCCCACATCATCCTGGTGCCCCTGGGCGTGGCCTTCCCCTTCATCACCCTGGTGATGCACTACCGCGGGCTGCGCCGCAAGGACGAGACGGCGCTGCTTCTGGCGCGGCGCTGGTCGGCCGTCATGGCCGTGCAGTTCGCGCTCGGCATCGTCACCGGCACGGTGCTCTCCTTCGAGTTCGGCCTGCTCTGGCCGGGGCTGATGGGCAGGTGGGGTGATGTATTCGGCATCGGATTCGGCGTCGAAGCCTGGGCGTTCTTCCTGGAGGCCGTGCTCATCGCCATCTATCTGTACGGATGGCGGCGGCTGAAGCCCCGTACGCACTTCCTGCTCGGGCTGCCCCTCCCGGCCACAGCGCTCCTCGGCGCGTTCGGCATTCTGGCCGCCAACTCATGGATGAACACACCACAGGGCTTCTCCCTGGACTCCGAGGGCAACCCGGTCGACGTGAACGTCTGGAAGGCCATCTTCACCCCGATGTTCGGGCCGCAGTACTGGCACTTCGTCGTAGCGATGATCATCACCGCGGGGTTCGTGGTGTCGGGCGTCTACGCCGTGGGCTGGCTGCGCGGCCGCCGGGACCACTACCACCGGCTCGGTTTCGCCGTTCCGTTCACCATCGCCGCGGTGGCCACTCCGGTGCAGTTCGTCCTGGGCGACTCCATCGCCCGGTCGGTGTTCCACAAGCAGCCGGTGAAGTTCGCCGCGCTGGAGATCGTCTGGGAGACCGACACCCGGGTGCCGGAGTACCTCTTCGGACGCCTGCAGGAGGACGGGACCGTCAAGGGCGGCATCAAGATCCCCCTGCTCGACTCCATCCTGGCCGGATTCAGTCCGGACACCAAGGTCGTGGGGCTGACCTCCGTCCCTGCGGACCAGCGGCCCACGGCCACTCAGGCGACCATCGCCCACTGGGCCTTCGACCTCATGGTCGTGATCGGCTCCGTACTGGTCCTGCTCGCGCTCTGGTACGGGCTGGTCTGGCTGCGGCACCGCCGCCTGCCCGCCTCGAAGTGGTTCTACCGCTCCGCGGCCTGTGCGGGCGTGGCTTCCGTCGTGGCCGTCGAGTGCGGCTGGATCGCCACCGAGGTGGGACGCCAGCCCTGGATCGTCTACCAGAACATGCGCGTCGCCGAGGCCGTGACCTCGACCCGCTCCACCACCCTGTGGATCATGCTCGGGGTGGTGATCGTCGTGTACGTCTTCCTCTTCGGCTCGTTCCTCGTCATCCTGCTCAAGATGCGCACGCGCTGGCGGCTCGCCGACGAGCGACGGGCCGCGGGAGGTGCGGTCCACGCGCCGGAGGCGGACACCCCCTACGGGCCGCGGGAGCCAATCCCAGCGGGCGACGCCCCTACCGGCGGCGGAGCCGCCCGGTCAGAGGACGGCCGCCCATGACCGCCGACCTCATCGCCGTGGTGCTGCTCCTCGCCGTGGCTGCGTACGCCTGCGGGGGCGGCACGGACTACGGGGCCGGCTTCTGGGATCTGACCGCCGGGGGCACGGAACGCGGCAAGCGGCCCCGATGGCTCATCGACCATGCCATGGCTCCCGTCTGGGAGGTCAACAACGTCTGGCTGATCTTCGTCCTCGTCATCATGTGGACCGGCTTCCCCGTCCTCTTCCAGACCCTGTTCTCCGCGATGTGGCTCCCGCTGGCGCTGGCCGCCATGGGCCTCGTCCTGCGCGGCGCCGGCTTCGCGTTCCGCAAGCCCACCCAGCGGCTCGCCGGTCGACGGTTGTACGGTGCCGTGTTCGCCGTGGCCTCGGTCGTCACGCCGTTCTTCCTCGGGGCCGCCGTCGGCGGAGTCGCGTCGGGGCGGGCGGCACGCGGCACCGAGGCTTCGGCGGACGCCTGGGCCAACCCCACCTCCGTGATGTTCGGGCTGGTCGCCATCGCAACCACGGCCCTCCTGGGCTCGGTGTTCCTCACCGGGGACGCCCGTCGGTTCGACGCTCCCGATCTGGTCGGCTACTTCCGGCTGCGGGCGCTGAGTGCTCTCGCCGTCCTCACCGTCCTGGCCGTGATCACCGGATTCGTCACCCACGAGGACTCGCCCCATGTGTGGCACGGGCTCACCCACGGCCTGGGGCTGCTCTTCGTCGTCCTTGCCGGCGTGGCCGCACTCGCGACGGCCTGGCTGCTCCTGCGGACGCCGAACGCGTGGGTGCGCGTCACGGCGGTCGGCGTCGTCGCCTCCGCCGTCATCGCCTGGGGCATGGCCCAGCGCCCCTACCTCATCCCCACCTCACTGACCGTGGCCGACGCCGCGGGCGCACCCGCCACGCTGACGTGGCTGGCGATCGTCACCCTGGTGGCCCTGGTCCTCGTCATGCCGGCCGTCATCCTCCTCTACTGGCTGGACACCCACGGCGAGCTGGAAGAGCTCACCGACGCCGAACTGCGCGGGGGAAGCAGCCCTGAAGGTGACGCCGCGTCCGGCCACTGAGCTCCCGTACCCGCGCGGGACACCCACCTCAGGCCCGGACTCCGACGGAGGAAGCCACTGTGACCGACGACGAGATCCTTCTCGGACTCGCCCTGACGCTGGTGCTCGCCACCGGCTCGCAGATCCTGGCGAGCAAGCTGCGCGTCCCGGCCCTGATCATCCTGCTGCCGGTCGGCTTCGCCGCCGGCGCGATCACGGACGTCATCCATCCGGACAGGCTGATGGGGCCGACCTTCTCCGCCCTCGTCTCGCTGGCCGTCGCGGTGATCCTCTACGACGCGGGTCTGGGGCTCGACCTGCGCAAGCTCAAGGGCCACACCCGCGGCATCGTGGGACGACTCCTGGTGTACGGCGTGCTGCTGACGGTCCTGGTCACGGCGTTGGTGTCACCCGCGATGTTCGACGTGCCCCTCCGCGTGGCCTCGATGCTCGGCGTGATCCTCGTCGTCTCGGGCCCCACCGTCGTGGGTCCGCTGCTCGACTTCGTGCGGCCGACCGACAAGGTGCGACGCATCCTGATCTGGGAGGGAACGCTGACCGACCCGATCGGCGGCATCCTCGGCGCGCTCACCTTCCACGCCATCGCCACGACGCACCAGGTCGACATCGGCCGGGGATACCAGCTGGGCCAGTTCGCCATCAGCATGGCCGTAGGGCTGGTCGGCGGGGCCGTGGGAACCGCCCTGCTGTGGTTCGCACTGCGCACCCTGAGACTCGGCGAGACCCTGGGGACGTTGTCTCAACTGGCCGCGGTGATCGCCGTGTCGGCGGGCTGCGACATCGTGCGGGACGACACGGGGCTCATCGCCGCGATCGTCACGGGACTGGCCGTCGCCAACATCCGCGGCTTCGACATGCCCGCTCGGCGCCCCTTCCTCGAGACCCTCGTCCAGCTGATCATCGGTCTGCTGTTCGTCTCCATCTCCTCCACCGTCACCCCGGCATCCCTGGTACCGGTCCTTCTTCCCTCGCTCGCCCTCATCGCGATCCTCGTCCTGGTGGTGCGGCCGCTCGTGGCTTACCTCTCGACGACGCACTCGGGTCTGACACGAGGCGAGCGGGCCTTCATCGGATGGATGGACCCGCGCGGCATCGTCGCGGCCGCCACGGCATCGGCCTTCGCCTCCAACCTGGTCGACCGGGGAGTCAACGGGGCCGGGAGGATCCTTCCCGTCACCTTTCTGGTGATCGTGGGAACCGTCCTGCTCTACTCGCTCACAGCGGCGCCCATGGCCCGACGGCTGGGCGTCGTCAGAGAGGCGGGCACGCGCATTCTTCTGGTGGGCGGGGAGCCGTGGGTGGTCGACCTGGGACGGGCTCTGCGGTCCGCGGGACTGGACGTGCTGATGTGGGCGGGACTCGACGAGCAGCGCGAACGCATCAAGGAGACGGGGATCGACCTGGCCACAGGCGACCTGCTGGCCACTGCCATCAACCCCGGGGCGCGGCTGGAGGGAGTGACGGCCGTGTTCCTGGCCACCGACGACGACGACTTCAACGCGCTCGCCTCGGTCGTGATGCAGGACAACGTCGAGGGGCCCGTCTTCCGGGTGGGGCCGCCGCACGACAGCCACGGCGTGGTCGCTCCCTACACCGGCGGCGACATCCTCTTCGGCCGTTCCCTCGTCCGTCACGTCCTTGCGGAGCGTTACGAGCGGGGCGCCCGGTTCGTGGTGCAGCCCGCTTCCGCCCCGCTGCCGCCGGAGCACGAGACTCTCTTCGTGGTGCGGGCCGACCACCGGTTGGACCCGGTCACCGAGAGGCAGGAGGCCGTCCCCCAGGAGGGTGACACCGTCGTTCTCCTCGGTTCCGTCCCGACAGCTGCCGGATAGTGCACGTTGCCCACGCGCTCCGTGCGACTACTTTCCACCCCTGCGTATTTCCTCGAGCATCCTGTCCAGGGTGATCGCCGCGTCGATGAGCGCCAGGTGCGTGAAAGCCTGCGGAAAATTGCCCAACTGCCGCCCCGTCAGACCGATCTCCTCCGAGTACAGGCCCAGGTGGTTGGCGTAGCTGAGCATCTTCTCCAGCACCAGCCTGGCATGATCGGTGCGTCCGGCCCGGGCGAGGGCGTCGACGTACATGAACGTGCAGAGGGAGAACGTTCCTTCGGAGCCGCGCAGTCCGTCGGGTGACGCCTCGGGGTTGTAGCGGTAGACCAGGCTGTCGCTGACCAGCTCTCGCCCCATCGCCTCCAAGGTGGACTGCCACATCGGATCGTCCGGCGTGATGAACCCGACCGTCGGCATCCGCAGCAACGACGAGTCGAGGACATCGTCGTCGTAGTGCTGAACGAATGCCCGCTTACCAGGATCCCATCCCCGGCTGAGCACCTGCGCGTAGATCTCGTCGCGCCCTTCCACCCAGCGGCCACCGGCCGCGGGACGGCCGTCGTCGTAGGCGATCCGCAGGGCACGGTCGAACGCCACCCAGGACATCACACGGCCGTACGTGAAATCCTTCCGGCCGCCACGGGTCTCCCACAGCCCCTCATCGGGCTGATCCCAGTGATCGACCAGCCAGTCGAGCAGAGTGTGCAGCCCCCGCCAGCCCCCGGTGTCGAGATGCATGCCGTGCTGGTGCGCGAAGTAGATGCTGTCGAGCGCCTCACCGTAGATGTCCAGTTGCAGCTGGCCCGCCGCTCCGTTGCCGATGCGGACCGGGGCGGAGCCGCAGTACCCCTCCCAATGCTCCAGGGTCTCCTCGACCAGGTCGGAGGAGCCGTCGACGCGATACATGATGTTCAGCGGCCCGGTGCCGTCTCCTTCGCCGGCCTTCTCCTTGACGCGGTCGTGAAGCCAGTTGATGAACGCCCTCGCCTCTTCCCTGAAACCCAGGCCCAGCAAGGCGTACACCGAGAACGAGGCGTCACGGATCCAGGTGAACCGGTAGTCCCAGTTGCGCTCGCCGCCCAACTGCTCGGGCAGACCCGTCGTGGGTGCGGCCACCAGGGCGCCGGTGGGCGCGTAGGTCATGAGCTTCAGCGCCACCGCCGAGCGTTCCACCGCCTCCCGCCAACGGCCCGAGTAGGTGGACTGGCCCAGCCACGAGCGCCAGAAACCGACCGTCTCGTCGAAGAGCCGCTCGAACTCGGACACCCGGACCTCGTGCGGCGGCCCGCCGGGGGACGACTCCATGATCATGCCGCGCTGCTGCCCCGCCTGCAGGGTCAGGCTGAAACGGAGGTCCCCGTCACCGGACAGGCTGTTCAGCAGCCGGTCGTCCTGCGGCTCCCGGACGGCGTGGACCGCGAGGTCCATGTCCTCCGAGGTGAACATGGCCCCGTGCTCCGAGATGTGCAGCTCGTGGGGCTTGCGGCCGTAATCGAAGCGCGGAGCGATCTCCCCCTCGAACGTCATACTGCCGCGGACACAGCGCAGCATGCGGACCAGACGGTGCCGATCCGTCACCGTCGTGCCGGTCACGGGCATGAAGTCGACCACCTCACCCGCCCCGGCCTCGGTCATGAAGCGCGTCACCAGCACAGCCGTGTCCGGGTGGTAGAGCTGCTTGGTGGTGTACGTGTCCGCGGCCGGCCTGACGGTGACGTGTCCGCCCTTCCGCCGGTCGAGGAGAGCACCGAAGACGCTGGGCGAATCGAAGCGCGGACAGCAGAACCAGTCGATCGTCGCATCGGTGGTCACGAGAGCCGCGGTCTGCAAATCACCGATCAGACCGTGGTTCTCGATCAGGGGGTAGTCCTCCATCGTGAGCCCCTTTCGGCCCCAGTAGACCCGGTCGACCACGCTCGGACAGCGTTACACGGGGGACAAGGCGAACCGGGCGCCACTCGGTCAGCTTAGGCCGACGGTGTCGGTCCGTCCTGACGAGGACGTCGCACGGGGTGGCGGCGGGAGCGCTGCCGCTGCACCGGTCCCGGAATCGCTCTACCGTGTGAGAGCGGCGGTCCCGTCGAGGGTGCCCGCCGTCTCGTGTGCCTCATGAGCATCGGAGTCCTCCGGGTGAAGGGGGCGTGACGTGGGTGTCCTGACGTCCTGGGCGGCCAGATTCAGGTTGCGGCAATATGTCAAGGCAAGCCTGTGGATCGTGCCGATGTTCGGTCTCGTCGTTGGCGCCCTGCTTGCTGAGCTCGCCCTCGCGTCCGACGGCGCGGACTGGCCACCGAGCGGTTGGCACTACTCCGCGACGACGGCGAGCGGCGTGCTCACCGCCATCGTCGGGGCGATGGTGGCCTTGCTCGGATTCGTCGTGACCATCGGCGTACTCGTCGTGCAGCAGGCGACAGGAACCCTCTCCCCCCGCTATATGCGCCTGTGGTACCGGGACCGGCTACAGAAAGCGGTGCTGGCGACCTTCACCGGGACGTTCGCGTTCGCGTTCTCCTTGCTGCGCAGCATCGAAGCCGATTCCGTCCCCGACCTCGGGGTCACTCTGGCCGGCCTGGCGGTGGCCGTCAGCCTCGTGCTCCTGCTCATTTACCTCAACAAGTTCACCCACAATCTCAGACCGGTGGCCATCGCCGAGGTGGTCTCACGTATCGGGGAGGCCGTTTTCACGAGCGGGACCGCCGCGATCCGGAGCTCCGCGCCGCACGGTGACGGAACGGTGCCGTCCGGCGGTCGGGTGATGCGCATTCGTACCGGCCGGCGTGGAGCCATCCAGGCAGTCAACGCGGCCGGGTTGGTCTCGGAGGCGGAGCGCCACGACTGCGTCTTTGTCGTGACCCGGCTGATCGGCGACTTCGTACCGCCCGGCACCGTCCTCGTCGAGGTCCACGGGGGAACGTCGAAACCGGACCCGGACCGGGTGACCAGTCTCTTCGCCCTCGGCGCCGAGCGCACCATCGAACAGGACCCCGCCTTCGCCCTGAGGATCCTCGTCGATGTCGCCATCAGGGCCCTCTCGCCGGCGGTGAACGACCCTACGACCGCAGTGCAGGTGGTCAACTACATCGAGTCGTTCCTGCACACGGTCGGCGGAACGCCCCTCCCCGGTCGTCACGTGCTGGCCGATCGCCACGGGCACGCCCGACTCGTGCTGCCGGGGCGCGACTGGGAGAACTACCTCCAGCTCGCCGTCTGCGAGATCCGCGACTACGGAAGCTCGTCCGTGCAGATCTGCCGACGGCTCCGCGCCATGCTCGACGGCCTGCTCCACGCCCTCCCGCCGCCGCAGCACACCGCTGTGAGAGCAGAGCTGAGGCTGCTGCAGGATTCGGTCGAGCGGGAGTTCGCCGACCCCGCCCGCCGGGCCATCGCTCAACAGGCAGACCATCAAGGCATCGGCGGGCAGTATTAGCTCCCCCGCGGCCTGCCCTCAGACCGCCGGACGCGGAGAGCCTCGCAGCGGTGGAATTCCTCGTCGTCCCCTACGGCCGCACGGATGCCTCCGTACCCATCCTTGCGAGCGCGCCGCGGCTGAGAGTAGTCCAGTCCCTCTCAGCCGGCGTCGACGACCTCGTAAACCTCGTTCCCGCCGGTGTCACGCTCTGCAACGCCAGGGGCGTTCATGACACCAGCACCGCCGAACTGGCCGTGTCGCTCGCTCTCGCGTCGCTCCGGGGCACCCCCGACTTCGTGCCACATGACCAGCAACCACTCTCCCGAGCCAGCCGAGCACCCAGATCCGCACGAGACATTCGGCGAATCCCGTTGGCCGATGGCCGCGGCCGTCCTGGCTGCGATGGTGCTGACCGTGCTGCTCCCCGACGGCCTGCGCATGGCGCCTCGCTGGGTTTCCCGGTCGTCGAGGGGCTGCTCCTGCCGGCGCTGCTCGCGGGCGATCCCCGCCGGATCGACCGACGTACCGCCTCCCTGCGTGCGGTCTCCATCACCCTGGTCGGAGCCCTTGCACTCAGTGCTGTCTGGTCGACGGTCCACTTGGTCGACGACCTCGTTCACGGCGGCCGGGAGACCGACTCCGCCTCGCGCCTGCTGCAGACTGGCGGCACGGTGTGGGTGTGCACCGTGCCGGCCTTCTCTCCGCTGTACTACGAGCTCGACAGCGGCGGGGCCGCCGCCCGCGCCCACCACATGCCTCCCACCCCGGCACTCGTCTTTTCCCCTCCCGCTGTCGACGCCATACGCGCCGCCGTCTCAGTGTCGTCCGCCAGATGGGGCACTTCGGTAGCGCCACCAAACGCGGTGCACCCCAGCGATTCAGCGACTCGGTAGCTTCGTGACCAGGTATCTCGGGCGTGGGTGCCCATGGGGCCCATGTGATGGCCCGTTGACGACAGCCCCGAAGCGAGGAGAGCGGCATGTCACGACCTGTCACCGTGGGAGTGGATGGCTCCGAGGGAAGTCTGGCGGCATTGGACTGGGCCGCCGACGAGGCGGCGCTGCGCGGCACCGACCTGCGGCTGGTGTATGCCACGCGGTGGGCGCAGCACCAGTTGGGGGCCATGAAGGTGTCGCACGAGGATCGCTCCGGCGAGGCGGAAGGGGTACTCGCTGCGACCGAGCAACGTGTCCGGGACCGGCAGCCAGACCTCGCGATGACCGCCGATGAAATCGAGGATGCCCCCAACAGTGTGCTGTTGGCCGCCGCGGCGGAGGCGGATTTGCTGGTCGTTGGCTCTCATGGGCTTGGTAGTGTCCGCGGTTTCATTGTCGGTTCTGTGGGCCAGGAGGTCGTCGCGGACGCGAAGCGCCCAGTGGTTCTCGTGCGTCCTGGAAATGGGAAGAGCGGGTCCGGAGCCACCGATGAGAGGGGCAACCGGAAAGTGGTCCTCGGTCTCGACGTATCCGAAGTGAAGGACGAGCTCCTGGAGTTCGCATTCGACTTCGCCGGACGGCATGGCGTGCTGTTGGAGATCGTGCACACGTGGCACTCCCCCTTCACTCAACGCCACAAAGCGGCCGAGGACGCCGACATGGCGTCGGCGCTCTCACACGCGGTGCACCCATTCCGAGACAGGTTCCCGGCAGTGGACGTGTCCGAAGTATCCGCTCCGGGGCGGGCAGCCGAGCACCTCGTCGAAGCCGCACAGGGCGCGGGTCTCGTGGTCGTCGGCCGGCGCAGGGCGGCCAAGGGCTCCCACATCGGTTCGGTCACTCATGCCCTCATTCACCACGCCTCCTGCCCCGTGGCCGTCGTACC
The DNA here is from genome assembly GCF_042718575.1 of Streptomyces sp. NPDC058579. Taxonomy (NCBI): domain Bacteria; kingdom Bacillati; phylum Actinomycetota; class Actinomycetes; order Kitasatosporales; family Streptomycetaceae; genus Streptomyces; species Streptomyces sp. NPDC058579. The sequence goes on along the minus strand of NZ_JBHXPI010000002.1, from coordinate 518,243 downwards.
TCACAGCTGACGGACCAGGCCCGGGCATTCGGCAAGACATCCGCACCTCTGACCCAGCGGAGGCGTACGAGCACCTTCGCCGCCACGACCTCCGGCACACCGGACTCACCTGGTTCGCCGATGCCGGGGTCCAGGTGCACGTCCTGCGCAAGATCGCCGGCCATGGCTCGCTGACCACCCCCCAGCGGTACCTGCACCCCGATGTCCACAAGATCACCGCCGCGGGCGCCGCGCTCTCGGCACATCTCAGCGTCTTCGGCGCCTCGCCTCGGGCCGACGGCGGTCTGCTCCGCGCACCCCGGTCCCTGCCGAGTCCGATCGTGGTCGCCCGCTGACGCGGTCAAGGCGAGTTGGTCCCCAAGTGGTCCCCAAGAACGAGTCAGGGGCCGTTTCAGATTGCTCTGAAACGGCCCCTGATCTGCGACTCTTTCGAGTCGGGACGACAGGATTTGAACCTGCGACCCCTTGACCCCCAGTCAAGTGCGCTACCAAGCTGCGCCACGTCCCGGTGCCCGTGCCTCCGGGTTTTCCCCGGTGGCGGCGTGCAAGAGAACATTACCTCACTCCGTGCGACGTCGGGACGCACCCCCGGGGACGTGGTGGGAGGCATTCGCGCAGGCCGGGTGGGGCGGGGAGAATGGGGGTGTGGACAGGACGTCGAGGGACCGGGATGGCGAGGGGCGGGCGCGGAGTGGGCGGCCGCGGGATGGGTTGGGGCGGCCGTTGCCGTACGGGGTCGAGGGGGTGCCTCGGCAGCCTGAGGGGGTTGTGCGGGCGCCCGGTGAGACCGTGCGGGAGGCGCAGCGGCTGCTCGACGCGGGGATGCCGTTCCACGCGCACGAGGTCTTCGAGGACGCCTGGAAGAGCGGACCCGCCGGGGAACGGGATCTGTGGCAGGGGCTCGCCCAGCTGTCCGTAGGGCTCACGCATGCCGCCCGGGGCAACGCCGATGGCGGCGCGCGGCTGCTGCTGCGCGGGGCCGCGCGGATCTCCGGGCAGGGCGACCCGTACGGGATCGATGTCGGCGGACTCGTCCGCTGGGCACGCGCGTTGGCGGAGCGGGCGGGCGAGGTGACGGACGCCGCCGCCGAGGCGCCGCGCCTGCTGCGCCCCTGACGGCGGTCACCAGGTGAGGGGCAGTTCCAGGGGCGAGCGGTGGATCAGGGTCGGCCGCATCACGACCTCCCGGTCCTCGGCGAGCCGCAGGTCGGGGAAGCGGTGGGTGAACAACTCCAGGGTGACGCGGAGTTGAGTGCGTGCCAGCTGGGAGCCTGGGCAGCCGTGGGTGCCGTGGCCGAAGCCTAGGTGGCGGGTGGGTGTCGCGGGCCTGGTGATGTCGAAGGTGTCGGCGTCCCGGTGGCGTGCCTCGTCGCGGTTGGCGGAGCCGTAGGCGACGAAGACGGTGGCGCCTGGGGGTAGTTCGGTGCCCGCGAGGACAACGGGCTTGGTCGTCGTGCGGCGGAAGCCCTGTACGGCGGTGTCGTAGCGGATCGCTTCCTCCACCGCCCCGGGTATGAGGTCGGGCCGGGAGCGGAGCAGCTCCCACTGGTCGCGGTGGCGCAGGAGGTGGAGCAGGGTCGTGCCGATCAGCGCGGTGGTGGTGAGGTGGCCGGCTATGAGGAAGTTCTGGAGGTTGGCGACCAGTTCGGCGCGTTCGTCGAGGGTGAGCTCGCCACTCCTGTCCGGGGCCACGGAGGCGACCATCATCGAGCAGAGGTCTTCGCGCGGATCGGTGTGCCTGGCGCGGGCGTAACGGTCCAGGAGGTGGTGGAGGGCCACCACGTCCTCGGCTGCGGCGAGTTGCTCCTCCTCCGTCATGGGGCGGAAGAGGAGTTGCTCCGCGCGGTGGCTCCCGTACAGGGCCGTCGGCACGTCCTCGGGTGCCAAGCCGATGAGCCGGCCGATGACGGCTCCGGGTAGCCGGCCCGCGTAGGAGGCCATGAGTTCGGTGTGGCCGTCGGCGGCGAAGCCGTCGACGAGGGCGGTCGCGACCTCGGTGGCGTACGGCGCGAGGGCCGCGATCCGCGCGGCGGAGAGGCCCCGGTTGATCGGGGCCCGGTGGCGCCGGTGGGCGGCGCCGTCGGTGGAGACGACGGTCGACCGCGCGGCGAACCCGCGGGCGAGGACGCCGAACGCGGCGGGCGAGGGCATGACGTCGGGCCGCAGGGAGCCTGAGGAGGAGAAGTCCTCGGGCCGCAGCAGCACCTCGCGGACGTCGGCGTCGCGGGCGACCAGCCAGGCGTCGAGTTCGGGGACGAAGGTCAGACCGTCGGTCCGTCGCGCACGGCTGTAGAGGGGGTACGGGTCGCGCTGTAACGCGTCGAGCAGCTCGTGGGGTGCGTACGTCGTCGGGTCCACGCGGCGCCTCCAGTACGGGAAGGAGCGGAACGCGGGCGCCTGCCGGGTGCCCGCCCTCCCCCATCGTGACCGGCGACGCGTGCGCCTGGCTACGGCCCCGTGGCGGTCAGCGCGCGCTCCAGGACGGACGTGTGGCTGACGGACGGGTCCTTGGCGGCGGTGAGGAGGGTGACGCGGCCGCGCGCGGCGAGGGTGCGCAGCCCTTCGAGGGCCTCGGCGGCGGCGGGTTCGGCGAGCTCGGCCTCGTACCGTCGGCAGAACTCCTCGTAGGCGCCTTCCACCGCTCCGTGGTACCAGCGGCGCAGTTCGGTGGAGGGGGTGAGGGCCTTGGGCCATTCGTCGATGTGGGCGTCGGCCTTGGCCAGGCCGCGCGGCCAGAGGCGGTCTACGAGGACCCGGACGCCGTCCTCGGGGGACGGGGCTTCGTAGATCCGGCGGACGCGTACATCAGGGGCGGCGGAAGGCATGGGTCCAGGGTGCCGGACCTGCCGGGCGCTCACACCTCGGCGGTCCACCCCGCCGGCATGAGCGCGGGCAGCAGGACGGAGTCGACGAAGACGCGCATGGTCGAGGCGTCCGCGAACCGTTCCTCGAAGAGCCGCTCGATGCGGAGCATGCCGAGGAAGCAGGGGGCGACGAAGCCGATGGCCGGGTTCTCCCCGTCGATCTCGCCGCGCTCGACGGCCCGGCGGAGGATCGCGTCGATCGCCGCGACCTCGGGGCTGATGACGGTCTCGCGGAGGGCCTCGCGCAGATCGGGGTACTGGACGTAGGCCTGGCTGACGGCCTCCATCAGCTCGGCGTCGTGGTCGCGGCGGGTCGCGGCGAGGTGGGCGGCCTCGCGGAGGTCGCCTGCGAGGGTGCCGGTGTCGATGCCGGCGAAGAACGTGCAGCGCTGCTTGGCGAGGGCAGAGGTGACGAGCTTCGGCTTGGTCCCCCACTGACGGTAGAGCGTCGCCTTGCCGCACTTGGTGCGGGCCGCGACTCCCTCCATGGTCACCGCGTCGTAGCCGCCCTCGCGGAGCAGGCAGAGCACGGCCTCGTACAGCTCGGTCTCCCGCTCGGGGGTGATCTTGCTGCGGCGGGCGGCGGCGGTCGCGGCCTGCGTGGACATGGCTTCCTCCCGGACAGCTCTCTGCACATACGAGAGTAGGGGGTGCACAATCGAGACGCAAACGTATCGAGACGGTTGCGTCTCGATCAATTCGGATCTAGGCTTCCTCCGTTTGCTGACGAATTGACGGATTGACGCACGATGCGAGGGGGCCGCGCCATGGCTGCCGGGATACGCGGGACTCGGGGGACACTTCCCGCCGAACCGGAGCCGGGTCCGAATCTGGATCCGGAAGGACCGAAGGCCGGTCCGGAAGGACCGAAGGCCCGTCCGGGGAGACCACAGCCCCGCCCGGAGGGATCCGAGCCGGCCGCTCCCCCTCGACCGCCCCTGCTGCGTGAGCTGCTGCTCGTCACCGCGCTCTTCCTCGTCTACAAGTTCGGCCGGCTCTTCGCCAACGGCCACGAACTGCGCGCCTTTGCCAACGCCGACCGGATCTGGGACGTCGAGCGGGCGTTCCATCTGCCCGGCGAGGGGGCGGTCCAGGCGCTCCTCATGCACGGCGACGGCGACGCGCTCGTCCGGGCCGCCAACACCTACTACGCGGCCGTGCACTTCCCGGCCACGGTCGCCTTCCTCGCCTGGCTCTACTGGCGCCGCCCCGCCCACTACCTCTGGTCCCGCCGGATCCTCGCGCTGCTCACCGCCGCCGCGCTCGCGCTGCATCTGCTGATGCCGCTGGCGCCGCCCCGGATGCTGGCGGCGACGGGGCTCGTCGACACCGCGCGGGTGTACGGGCCGTCGGTCTACGGCGCGACGCCCGAGACGGACTCGATGGCGAACCAGTTCGCCGCGATGCCCTCGCTCCACTTCGGCTGGGCGCTGATGGTCGCGATCGGCCTGATCGTGGCGGGGCGCGGGCGGCTGCGATGGCTGTGGCTGCTGCATCCCGCGCTGACCCTGCTGGTCATCGTCGGCACGGCCAACCACTACTGGTTCGACGCGCTCGCGGCGGCGGCCCTGCTCGGGCTCGCCCTCGCGGCCGTACGGCCGCCTGGCGAGGCTCCCACCAGCACCACGGGCACCACCGGCCCCCGCACCGTGCCGCGCGCCAGGGCGCCCCGCCCGGCGGAGGCGCTGCGATGAACGGCCTCGACGGCACGGTGTTCGCCGTACTGCTCTCCCTGGTCTCCGCCGCCGGGTACGCCCTCGCCGCGGTCGCCCAGTCCCGGCTCGCCTCGGCCTCCACCGGCGGCCGTGGCGCGCTCCGCGCGCTGCTCGCGCGCAGCCAGTGGTGGTGGGCGGTCGGCCTCAACGCGGCGGGCGCGCTCGCCCACGTGGTCGCGCTCCACTACGGCCCGCTGACGCTCGTTCAGCCGCTGGGCGCGCTCACGCTCGTGGCAGCCCTGCCCCTGGGCGCGTACTGCGCGCGGCGCCGGGTGACCCGCGCGGAGTGGCGCGGCGCGCTCCTGACCCTGGCCGGGCTCGTCGCCCTCGTCTCGGTCACAGGGCCGGCGGCCCCCGGCGAAGCACTGACCCTGCGCGAGGCCCTGATCGTCGCGGCCGTGACCGCCCTCCTGATCGCGACCCTGGCTTCGGGGAGCCGGTACGGAGCACTGCGGGGCGGGCGGCGGCGCGGGCGGGGGCTCGGGCACGCCACGGCTTCCGGGGTCGCCTCCGGGGTGGGTTCCGCCCTGACGCAGACGCTCACCGCCGCGCTCGCGCGGGAGTTGCCGGGCGGGGCGCCGGTCTGGTGGCAGACCGCCCTCATCGCCGTGCTGATCTCCGGCTTCGCCGTGGGCGGGCTGCTGCTCTCGCAGGCCGCCTACCGCGGCGGGCTCGCCGCCCCGCTCGCCGTCGTGAACCTCTCCAACCCGGCCGCCGCCGCCGTCATCGGTGTGGCGCTGCTCGGCGAGACGTTCCGCGCGGGCGCGTGGGGCTGGCTGGTCGCGGCCGCCGCCTCGCTGGTGGCGGCGCGGGGTGTGGTGCTCCTGACGACCGGAGCGGGGGCGGCGCCCGTACCGGCTCAGGCTCCGCCCCCGTCGCCGTCACCGGTCGTGGCCTCGGGTCAGCCGCTGCCCGCTCCCCTCGTCGACGAGACCGCCGCGGCTCCCGCCACCCCCGCCATCGTCGCCTGACGGCACGTACTGGATAGCTGAACTATCCTCTAAGGGGAGGATAGAACTCCTCTACCGTGTCGAGACGATGGGATCGGTGGAATCCTTTTGCGCCTCTCCGAGTTGAGCGACCGCGGTGGCGTGTCCGTGGCCACCGTGAAGTACTACCTGCGCGAGGGGCTCCTGCCCCCTGGAACCCCGGTCACCGCTCGACAGTCGGAGTACGGCGAGGAGCACCTGCGCAGGCTGCGCCTGGTCCGGGCGCTCCTCACGGTCGGCGGGATGACGATCCAGCAGGCCCGCGACGTCCTGGCGGTCTCGGACGACCCCGCGTTCGGCCGACACGAGCGCGTCGGGATCGCCCAGTACATGCTCGGCCCGCAGGCCTCCCCGCCCGACTCCTCCGACCCGGAACGCGCGCTCTGGGACGAGACCTTCGCCGAGATGCGGGGGGTGCTCACCGGGATGGGCTGGCGGGTGTTCGACGAGGCGCCCGCGCTCGCCGCGCTGACCCGGGCGGTCCTGACACTCCGCGAGCTGGGCTACCGGGGCGGCGCCGACGACATCCGGCGGTACGCGGAGGTGATGCACCCGATCGCCGCCGAGGAGTACGAGGTGATGGCCGAGTACCCGGTCCTGGAGGAGGCGATCGAGGCGGCGGTCGCGTACACGGTGCTGTACGAACCGATCCTGCTGTCCCTGCGCCGCCTGGCCCACGAGGACGTCTCGGCCCACCTGTACAGGTACCCCAGCCCCGGCCCCGACTCCGCCCCCGACCCCGACCCCGAGCCCGAGCCACCCATTTCGTCATCTTGACCAAAAGAGTCCCGCCCCCTATCGTCAACATGACGACAAGGGGGAGTTTCTCATGGCCGACATCACCCGCCGCGCCGGCTGGCGCCACCTGCGGTCCGCACCGACCGCGCACATCCGCCACCACCGGCGCGGACGCCTCGTCCACGACGGCACGGGGCTCAGTTTCTGGTACCGCTCACTCTCCGCCGCGCTCTCCGAAGTGCCGGTGAACGACCGCGAGCTGGCGATGGCCTTCCACGCCCGTACCGCCGACTTCCAGGACGTGAGCGTCCAGTCCACCGTCACGTACCGCATCGGCGAGCCGGACGCGGCGGCCACCCGGCTCGACTTCTCCATCGACCCGGACACCGGCGCCTGGCGCGGCGCGCCCCTCGAACAGATCGCCACCCTGCTGACCGAGACGGCCCAGCAGCACGCGCTCGACGTCCTGGCCCGGACCCCGCTGGCGGCGGCTCTCGTCGACGGCGTGGCGGCGGTACGGGACCGGATCACGGACGGGCTCGCGGCCGAGCCGCGGCTGCCCGCCACCGGGATCGAGGTGGTGGCGGTACGGGTGGTGGCGATCCGTCCGGAGCCGGAGGTCGAGCGGGCGCTGCGCACCCCGGCGCGCGAGCAGATCCAGCAGGAGGCGGACCGCGCGACCTACGAGCGCCGCGCCGTGGCCGTCGAGCGCGAGCGGACCATCGCCGAGAACGAGCTCGCCAGCAAGATCGAACTGGCCCGGCAGGAGGAGCGCCTCGTCGACCAGCGCGGCACCAACGCGCGGCGCGAGGCGGAGGAGAGCGCCGCCGCCGACTCCGTACGGGCGGAGGCCGAGGCGGTACGGAAGGTCCGGCTCGCGCGGGCCGAGGCCGAGGCGGCGCGCGAGGTCGGCGAGGCGCAGGCGGCGGCCCAGGCGGCCTGGCTCCGGGTGCACGCGGAGGTCGACCCGGGCACGCTGCACGCCCTCGCGGCGACCGCGGCGGCGGCGAACCTGCCGCGGATCGAGAGCGTCACGATCTCCCCGGACGTCCTGACCACACTCCTCGGCCGGCTGGCCGGCGGCGGCGGGACGGGCGGGGCGTCGTCGTGAGCCTGGCGCCGCGCGCGGTGCTCGTGCACCGCACCACGGAGTACGAGGAGTTGCTCGCGCGGCACGGTACGCACGGGCAGGCGGCGTTCTTCCTGTCGAGCCGGGGTCGGAGCATCGAGGACGTACGGCGGCGGTACGAGCGGAACCGGCAGGCGCTCACGGAGGTGGCGGCGGCCGTGCCGCTGTCGTGGCGGCAGGCGCGGGTGGAGCGCGCGGACCTGGACCGGTTCCTCTTCGGCCCCGAGGACGTCCTGGTGGTCGTCGGGCAGGACGGCCTGGTGGCCAATGCCGCCAAGTACCTGTCAGGGCAGCCGGTCGTCGGCGTCGACACCGACCCGGGCCGGAACCCGGGCGTGCTCGTCCGGCACCGGGCGGCGGACGCGGCGGCGCTGCTGAGGGCGGCGGCCGCCCCGGCGGCCGGGGCCGACGAGCTCACGATGGTGGAGGCGGTGACGGACGACGCGCAGCGGCTCCTCGCCCTCAACGAGATCTACCTCGGCCCGCCGAGTCACCAGACCGCGCGCTACACCCTCACGGTCGAGGGCGCCGAGGCGCCGCCCGAACCGCAGGCGTCCTCGGGCGTCCTGGTCGGTACGGGCACGGGGGCGACGGGCTGGCTGCGCTCCCTGTGGCACGAGCGCTCCAGCGAACTGTCGCTCCCCGGCCCCTCGGCCCGCCGCCTCGCCTGGTTCGTCCGCGAGGCCTGGCCCTCCCCGACGACGGGCACGACGCGCGTCGAGGGCGCCCTGATCCCGGGTACGTCGCTCCGCCTCACCGTGGAGTCGGACCGCATGGTCGCCTTCGGCGACGGCATGGAATCGGACACTTTGGACCTGACGTGGGGCCAGACGATCCGCGTGGGCGTCGCCGCGACGACCTTGCGACTCGTGGGCTGAGTGCGGGACGGAGCGCGGCCGGAAACCGTCGTCGCGGGCGTCGGGTGGGCCGCCGGCTCGCTATGCTCGGGGCGCTTTGCCCGGTTCTGATACTCGCTTTGCCCGGTTCTGACACTCCCTCGGCCGCCGAAGGAACCCCATGACGCTCCCCGCCACCGGCTCCCTCCAGGTCTCCCGCGCGACGCTCCAGGACTGGGCGGTCGTACGGCGGTGGTGCGTCGACGAGGGCTGGAACCCGGGCGTGGCGGACGCGGTCCCGTTCTTCGCCCAGGACCCCGAGGGGTTCTTCCTCGGGCGGGTCGACGGCGAGCCCGTCTCGGCGATCTCGGTCGTCAACTACAGCGACCGGTACGCCTTCCTCGGCTTCTACCTCGTCCGCCCCGACCTGCGCGGCCTCGGCCACGGGCTCGCGACCTGGCGCACCGCGCTGGCACACGCCGGCGACCGGTCCGTCGGGCTCGACGGGGTGCCGGACCAGCAGGACAACTACCGCCGCTCCGGCTTCTCCTCCGCCCACCGCACGGCACGGTACGTCGGTGAGCCGAGTGCCCCGGAGTCCCCCGGTTCCCCCGGCGCATCCGACGCCCCCGACGCGCACATCGTCCCGGCCCTCGACGTCGGCCCCGCCGCCCTCGCCGCGTACGACAGCGTCTGCCACCACGCCGAGCGCCCCCGTTTCCTCGCCGCGTGGCTGGCCACCCCCGGCCACCGGGCCCTGGCGCGGGTCGTCGACGGGCGCCTGACGGGGTACGGCGTGGTGCGCCCGGCCGAGGACGAGGCGCGCGTGGGACCCCTGTTCGCCGACACGCCGGCCGACGCGGCGGCCCTCCTCGACGCCCTCGCCGCCGAGGCGCGGGCGTTCGGCTCGGCCCGGATCTCGATCGACATGCCGGAGGCCAATCCGGAGGCGGTCCGGCTCGCGCTCGACCGGGGCCTGGAGTCGACGTTCGAGACAGCGCGGATGTACACCGGGCCGGTCCGGCCGATCGCGCGCGAGCGGGTCTTCGGCGTCACGACCCTCGAACTCGGCTGACGCCGGGCGGCGGCGCGAGCGCGGTCAGCGCCGTCAGGGCGGTCCGCGCCGTGAGCTCCGTCACCGCCGTCCGCACCTTCGGACGCGGGTGACGCCCGCCCCCCAGCACCGGGCCCGTCCTCTAATACGGGGCCCGATCACGGGGTAATACGGGGCCCCAGTACGGGCAACCCTGGGCCGACATTTCCGTCCCCTTCCCCGCCCTCCCCCTCCCCACTCCCGCCCGCCCCCTCGGGCTCCCCGCCGGGCCCTCCCCCACCCCCCTCGGGGGGCGACAAGGGTTTTCCCCGTATCGGGTTCATCTCGTCGTTCCCTACTGTCTGCCGCACCGGCAGATCCCCGCCCTCCACGACCCACCCGACTGACAGGTCCATGTGGAGCGGTGGGTAATGTCCGCCGGTGGCGGCCTTGACCCGGGCCGTCGCGTCGCCGGTGGCGGCGCACGGGCCCCCCAAGCCCAGGGACCGACGGACAGCGACCCCACTTCGCCCCGTGGCTCCCGCGCCGCCGCCACTGCTCCGCACCCACGTCGTGCTTGAAAGGGAACACATTGAACAGTTCCAGGCGGAGAGTCATATCCGTCGTGGTCGCGAGTGCCGCGATCATCGGCGCCGCTGCCACGTCCACCGGGGCGTTCGCCGCCGCCCCGGCCGCTGTCACGCCGAAGCCCGCTCCGGCCGCGCAGGCGATGACCGCGCTGCCCAGCGCTCCGGTCGAGAAGGTCATCGTCACCTACAAGTCCAAGACCGCGGAGGCCGGCTCCAACGACGCGGCCAAGACCGACGCTCGGGCCAAGGCCGCCAAGACCGGCGAGAGCCTCGCCTTCGAGCGCCGCCTCGCCGGCGGTGCCGCCCTTGTCGACCTGGGTGGCAGCGCCACCAAGCAGGACGTCACCGAGGTCATGGCCGCGTTCCGCGCCGACCCGCAGGTCGCCTCGGTCGAGCCCGACATCCGTGCCTACGCGATGGCGGTCACCCCGAACGACACCGAGTACGCCAAGCAGTGGGACCTCTTCGAGGCCACCGGCGGCATGAACGTCCCGACCGCCTGGGACAAGACGACCGGCTCCGGCGTGACCGTCGCCGTCATCGACACCGGCTACGCGGCCCACACGGACCTCGCGACCAACGTCGTCAACGGGTACGACTTCATCTCCGACTCGGCGGACGCCCGCGACGGCAACGGCCGTGACGCGAACGCCAAGGACGAGGGCGACTGGAACGCCACCGCCAACGAGTGCGGGCTCGGTTCCCCGGCCTCCAACTCCTCCTGGCACGGCACCCACGTGGCGGGCACCATCGGCGCCGTCACCAACAACACCAAGGGCATCGCGGGCATCGCGTACGACGCGAAGATCCAGCCCGTGCGCGTGCTCGGCAAGTGCGGCGGTTCCTCCTCCGACATCGCCGACGCCATCACCTGGGCGTCCGGCGGCTCGGTGCCGGGCGTCGCCGCCAACGCGACCCCGGCGAAGGTCATCAACCTGAGCCTGGGCGGCGCCAGTTCCACCTGCCCGAGCGTCTACCAGACCGCGATCAACGGCGCCGTCTCGCGCGGTACCACCGTCGTCGTCGCCGCGGGCAACAGCAACGCCAACACCTCCGGCTTCACCCCCGCGAACTGCTCGAACGTCATCACCGTGGCGTCGACCAGCCGCGAGGGCAACCGTTCGTTCTACTCGAACTTCGGCTCCATCGTGGACGTGGCCGCGCCGGGCGGCGAGACCCGCCGCGGGACCGACACTCCGGGCACCGTCACGACCCCGCAGAACGGCATCCTCTCGACGCTGAACTCCGGCGCGACGACCCAGTCGGCGGAGAACTACGCGCCCTACCAGGGCACCTCGATGGCCGCGCCGCACATCGCCGGCCTGGCCGCGCTGCTGAAGTCGGCGAAGACGAGCCTCACCCCGGCCGAGATCGAGTCCGCGATCAAGTCCAACGCCCGCCCGCTGCCCGGCACCTGCACCGGCGGCTGCGGAGCCGGCATCGCCGACGCCACGAAGACCGTGAACGCCGTCACCACCACGACGCCGCCCACGGGCACCGTCTTCACGAACGCGACCGATGTCACGATCGCGGACAACACCACCGTGTCGTCCACGATCTCCGTCACCGGCCGCACCGGCAACGCCCCCGCCGCCCTCAAGGTCGGCGTGGACATCAAGCACACCTGGCGCGGGGACCTGGTCATCGACCTGATCGCCCCCGACGGCACGGTGCGCAACCTGAAGGCCTCCTCCAGCTCGGACAGCGCCGACGATGTCGTGACCACGTACACCGTCGACGCGTCCAGCGAGGTCGCCAACGGCGCCTGGAAGCTTCAGGTCCGCGATGTGGCCACGGGTGACACCGGCTACATCAACTCGTGGAACCTGACCTTCTGAGCCCCACCTGAACCACCCCCCACATCAGCATCATTGCTGGTCAGCGACGCGCTCGTGGTCTACACCACGGGCGCGTCCTGGCGTGATGGCGGCGAAGCGCTGTCCGTATGCCGGACAAAGGGCCTGGACTGCGCCGGTACGCTCCGTATTCTCTGCCCCACGGGGCTCACGGGCCGGGCCCCGAGTGCCGGAGGGGGGTGGACAGGTGACGACAGCGCCGCACCTTCCGCCGCGCCCCGCGGGCGTGGGGGGAACCCCGCCGCCGGTGGGCCGCGAGGAACTGCTCTCGCGGCTGGAACGCGTCCTCAACTCACGGGGCCGGGCGTTCCTCACGGGGACCGCGGGCGTCGGCAAGACCGAGGTCGCGCTCGCCGAGGCGGCCCGGTCGGAGGCCCGGGGCGAAACGGTCCTGTGGCTGGCGACCCTGCCTGCCGACCGCGAGATACCGGGCGCGGCGGCGGCCGCCCTCGTCGCCTCCGCGGCGGCGACCGTGACCTGGCCGGGGCTCCCGGACCCGACGGCGCCGGCCGAGTCGAAGGCCCCGGCCGCGAAGCCGCGGGTGCCCTCGCCCCGTACCGATCTGGGCTCCGGGGTGTTCGACGGGCTGCCCGGGCCGCAGCGGACCGCGGTCGCCATGCTCTGCCGGGAGGCGCCGCTGCAGGACGGCGGCTGGGACCCGATCGCGCTGCGCCTCGGCATCGCGCAGATCCTGCGGGCCCTCACCGCCCGCGGCCCCGCGCTGCTCGTCGTCGACGGCGTGCAGCACATCGACGCCGACAGCGCCGACCTGCTGCGTTTCGCCCTGCACCTGGCCCCGCCCGCGCTGCGGGTCATCGCGATCGAGACCCCCGAGGCGTACGGCTCCGAGGACAGTCACGACACCCGGCTCTGGGTGCCGTCGGAGGCCGACATCCTGCTCGTGCCGCCGCTGCACGCCGACGAGATCGCCGAACTGCTCATCCACCACCGGCTGCCGTCCCGGATGGCGGGCCGCATCCACAAGGCGAGCGGCGGCAACCCGCGCCTCGCGCTCGCCGTGGGCCGCTCGCTCGCCGACGCGCGCACCCCCGTCCACCACGCCGAGGCGCTGACCCTGTCCGGCCGGGCCCGCGATCTGGCGCGGCAGCTGCTCGGCGCCGCGCCGCCCGCCGTACGGGAGACGCTGCTGCTCGCCGCCCTCGCCCTGCGCCCCACGGCGGCGCTGATCCGGCGGGCCGGGCGCCCCAACGCGGAGGCGGACCTCGCCGCCGCCGAGCGGGCCGACCTGGTGTCGCTCGCAGAGGACGGCACGGTCGCCTTCACCGCCGGGCTGCTCCCCTCCACCCTCGTGCACGACGCCTGCTGGGCGGAGCGCAGCGCCGGGCACGCGGCGCTCGCCGGGGTCGTGGACGACTCGGTCGAGGCGGTACGGCACCGGGCGCTCGCCACCGACATCCCCGACGAGGCGCTTGCGGCCGAGGTCGCCGCCGCGGCCGATCTGGCGCGGCGGCGGGGCAACAGCGCGCTCGCCGCCGAACTGGCCCTGCTCGCCGCCGAGTCGACGCCCGTCCAGCACGCGGCGCAGCGGATCACCCGCCTGGTGGACGCGGCCGAGGAGGCCGCCAGGGCCGCGCGGGCGGACCTCGCGATGCGGGCGGCGAGCGATCTGCTGGCCCGCGACGCGGCCCCGTCCGACCGGGTACGGGCCCGGCTCGCCGTCCTGGACACGGCGGGGCAGGGGCTTACGGGTCTGGACGAGATGTACGTGCACGCGATGGAGGACTCGGAGGGCGACACCGCGCTGCGGGCCGGGGTGCTCCTCCGACTGGCCGTCAAGTACGTCCTTGCGGACGGGGATCCGCTGCGCTCGCGGGCCGCCGCGGTCGAATCGGCCGCGCTGGCCGCGTCGGTGGGAGATCCCCGGACGGCAGCGCAGGCCCTGACCGTACAGGCGCGGATGGACCGGGCGCTCGGGGCCTCGGACGCGGAGTCGGTCCTGGCGCAGGCGCGAGGCCTGGAGATGGCGGAGCGTCCGCTCGGAATCCGTAACGCGGCCCAGATCCTGACGATCCGTCACACTCTCTTCGACGACCGGCTGACGGACGCCCGTGACCAGCTGAACGCGCTGCTGCCGCTGGTGCAGCGGCGTGGTTCGGTGGAGGACACGATCGAGCTGTTCTCCACGCTCGCCGCGATCGAGTCCCGGATCGGGGCCTGTCCGGCGGCGCTCGTGCACGCGGGCCAGTCGCTCGCGCTGACCCTGGAGGCGGGCCTCTCCCCCGGGCCCGCCTGGTACACGCTCGCGCTCGCGGAGACGGCCGGCGGCAGCTTCGCGCGGGCCGCGAGCTACGCCCGGCGCAGCGTCCAGGCCTCGGAGGAGGAGGGCGACCGGGTCTTCCTCTCCCGCAGCCTCTACGCCCTGGGGCGGGTCCAGTTGGTCAACGGGGATGTCGCCTCGGCGCTCGAGACCCTGCGCCGGGTGCAGGCGAACGAGCGGGCGCAGTCGACCGTCGATCCGTCGATGCTGCGCTGGCACGAGGAGCTCGCGGAGGCCTTGCTCGCCAACGACGCCGCGCAGGAGGCGGTGGACCTGCTGGCCGGGGTGCGTCCGGTGGCGGAGGAGTTGGGCCGTACGACCGTACTGCTCGGCTGCGACCGGGCGTACGCGCTGCACCTCGCCGGGTGCGGGCGGACGGACGAGGCGGCGGAGCTGCTCACCGGCACGGCGGAGCGGTTCGCGGCGGCGGGCCTGCCGCTGGAGCACGGGCGGGCGCTGTTCGCGCTGGCGCGGGTGGAGCGCAGGCGCAGGCGCCGCTCGGCGGCGCAGAGCGCGCTGCAGGCGGCGGCCACGGCGTTCGAGCGGGCGGGGGCGGCCCCCTGGCTGGCGCTGACGCGCGAGACCCCGGCCGGGGAGGACACCTCACCGGCGCTGTCGTCGCTGACCGACGCGGAGCTGCGGCTCGCCCACCTGGTCGGGCAGGGCGCCAGCAACCAGGAGGCGGCGGCCAAGCTGTATCTGAGCGTGAAGACGGTCGAGGCGCGCCTCACCCGCATCTACCAGAAACTGGACGTCCGCTCCCGGGCCCAGCTGGCGACGGCGCTGCGCGGCTGAGGAAGGCTGGTCGAGTCCGCTCCTCGCCCGGTCAGACCGTGAAGGGCCGCTGGCGCAGGAAGGTGGGGGGGCGGGGTTCCCGTCGTGTAGAGGTTGGGGCTCTGGGTGGCCGGGAGCCGGCTCTGGATGGCGCGGTGGAAGGAGCGGTAGCCGCCGCGGAAGGCGCCTTGGTCCCAGACCTCCAGGAGGGCCGCCGTGAAGGCGCCGTTGTGGTCGCCGTCCATGGAGAACTGGTTGTCCTGGCAGCCCGAGATCAGGAGCGCCGCCGCTTCGCCCGCCCCGTTCGGGGAGTCCTTGGCGAGGGAGCGCTGCAGCTCCTCGAAGAAGCCCTGGTCCCGCGCGTAGATCTCCTGCTGCCGGAAGGGGGGCATCAGGCGGACGGCGGCCCCCGGGGCGTCCCCGGGCGCCTCGATGCCGGTGCCGCTGTGGCAGCAGTCGAGGAGGGCGACGATCCGCACCCCGTCAGCGAAGGCCCGGAACTCCCGGTTCACCTCGTCGTCGAGGAACTGGCGGTCGTAGAGCACGAGGGTCTCGTCGAGGGCGTCCGCCTCTTCGTCGTCCCCCGCGGCGTCCGGTACCTGGCCGCCGTGGCCCGAGTAGGTGAAGAGCATGATGTCGCCGGGGCCGAGACTCCCCGCGGCCTCGCGGAGCGCGGCGGTGACCTGGTCGACGGTGCCGTCGGGGGTCAGCAGGACGGTGTCGGAGAAGCCCGCTTCGCGGGCCAGACCGGCCATGTCCCGGGCATCGTTCTCGCAGGCCACGAGGGCGCCGTCCCAGCCCTCGTAACGGGCGGGGTCGACCTTGTTCAGTCCGACGTGGAGGGAGATTCCGGCGGGCATGGGGTGCCTCCTTCAACAGGGTGGGAGGGAAGCACCGGGGCGGCTGATCGAGTGGCCTCTGCGCCCGGTGCCGAGCGCGACCCTTCATGCGCGGTACTTACATCGTATGGAACCGACCGATCCCTCGCCTTCCGCACCGCATCCGCGCGGGCGCAAGCCGCGCCAGGACTCGCTCGCCGACCGCACCGGCTACGACGAGGACTTCCTGGGGCCGACCGTGCCGCTGCCGCTGCCCGTGCGCGCCGCCGTGAAGACGGTGATCCTGCCGTACACCCATTTCACGGTGGTCTTCCGGCCCGACCGGCGGCTCGCCGCCTCTACCGCCGTCTGCATCGAGGGCGGCCAACTGGCCGAGGACGTACCCCGGGACGACGTCTGGCTGTTCGACCCGCGGCTGCCCGAGGAGCAGCAGGCGGGCAACGACGTCTACAAGAACAACAGTCTCGACCGGGGCCATCTGGTCCGCCGGCTCGATCCGGTGTGGGGCACGGCGGCGGTCGCGGGCCTGGCCAACACCGACAGCTTCCACTACACGAACGCGGCGCCGCAGGCGGACGTCTTCAATCAGGGCAAGCAGCTGTGGCAGGGTCTGGAGAACCATCTCCTGGACCACGCGGCCGAGTTCGACCGGCGGCTCACGGTGTTCACGGGCCCGGTGCTGCACGACTCCGACCCGCCCTACCGGGGGATCCAGGTGCCGTTGCGGTTCTGGAAGGTGGCCGCGTTCATGCAGGACGGGGCGCTGGCCTCGACCGCGTACGTCCTCGACCAGAGCCCCGATCTGAGCCGCGACGCCGAGCGGGCGCTCGCCGGGGCGAAGGCGGGCGCGCCGCCGCCGCTCGGCCCGTTCCGGACCTTCCAGGTCCCGGTCTCGGACATCGCCGAACTCACCGAGCTGGATCTCGGACCGCTGCCGGACGTCGATCTGATGCCACCGTTCCGGGCGCCGGAGGACCGCTGGCGACGCCTCGAGTCGCTCGACGAGATCGTGCTGCACGGCTGACCCCGGAGGCCGGGCGGCTCCCGTGTCGGGATCGGCCTGTCGCGCGTGTCCGGCTCGGCCCGTCGCCCGTTTGCCACCACCCGTGCCCGATGAAACGATGACAGCAGGAGTAGTCGGGACCGCCGGGCAGGTGCGGTATGCCGCTCACCGATACGGAGTGGGGACTCGTCACCACATGGGTGCGTGAGTACCTTCTCGACACCCCGGACCCGGTCGGCCGGCTGCGGGGCGTCGGACTTTCACCGGAATTCGTCGGGGCCCTCGTGCTCACGCCGGACCGCGACGCGAACGCGCGTCTGGTGGTCGCCGGGGCGCGCAAGGACATCGCCCATCAGCGCGCGCTGCTCGACGCCCTGACCGGGCTCGACGCGCTCACGGCGGCCGGGAACGCCGAGGCGCGGAGCCTGCTGCGGCGGCTGAGGGAGGACGAGGAGCTGCTGCGTTCGGCGCGCGACCCGTTCGGCACGCTGGTGCTCGCGAACGGGACCGAGGTGTTCATCGACCGGGCCGAGCTGCGCGAGAAGCTCCGCGGGTTCGTCGCCGACCCGGAGCAGACGGTGCTCGTGGTGGACGGCGAGCAGGACAGCGGGCGCTCGTACTCGTACCGGCTGATCCGCCACCTCGGGCAGCACTGCGGGTTCCGTCCGGTACGGATCACACTCTCGCGGACGACGACGGCGGCGCGGCTCGTGGAGCGGCTCACCGAGTTCGTCGCGGGTCCCGGGGCGGACCGGTCGCCTTTGAACCCCACACAGTTGAACGATCCACTGTCCTCCATCGACGACGCCGTGCACCGGATCGTGAGCTGGGCGACGGCCGCCGAGGAACGCTTCTGGCTGGTGCTCGACGAGTGCGACAAGCTCGACCCGACCTCGGACGTCTGGGACTGCGTCGGCAAGCTCGCCCTCGCCGTCTACGAGCACACACCGGTACGCCAGGACTCCGTACCCCGGCTCGTCCTCCTCGGCTACTCCCCCACGATGCGTCAACTCCCTTACGACATACGGAAGAACGAGTGCCGCGACACGGCCCGCGTGGTCACCGAGGACGATCTGCGTGCGTTCTTCCGGGAGTTCTTCACCCTGGACCGGCCCCCGCCGGACCCCGCGACACTGGCCCGCCTGGTGGATGTGGCGGTGACCGGGGTGGTGCACGCGGTCGACTCGGCGGATTCCACGGACAGTTACATGCGCCGGGTCTGCACGGCGGTGGAGGAGACGGTACGGCTCTCCCGCGACCTCGCCCCCGGCGACGACGCCCCCGAGCAGCTCGAGCTGGCTCTGCACAGCACGGCCGCCCAGCCTGCGCCCGCCGCCACGCTGCCGGAGCTGCGCAGGGCCTACCGGGAGGCGGCCTGCCTCCTGGACGAGTTCGACCCCGCCCTGCTGCGGCTGCCCGGCGAGAGCGCCCCCACGGGGCGGGCCGTGCTCACCCTCGTCGACGACTGCACCGCGCTGGCCTCGCACCCCACGCAGACCTGGGTCCTGAAGCCGGAGGTGCGCGAGGAGACGCTGAGCGCGTTCGCGGCTCCCGAGGACGCCCGGCGCGCCCTGGAGGCCACCATCGGCACCCTGCCTGCCGGGCCCCGTACGGAAGGTGCCTCGCCGGAGCACTGCGTACCGGCCCACGGAGGCCCCTGCGACAGCCCGGGCCACGACGGGCTCGGCACCGAGCGCGCCGCGCTCGCCCTGCTGTCCGGCGTCCCCGCCGACCTCGACGCGCTCGGGGTCGAGGGGCTCTGCGACACCCTGCGGGCGGTCCTGTGGCTGCGCCAGGTCCCCGGCATCGCCGGCCTTCCGGACGTCGACGACGTTCAACACCGCCTGGAGCGGGCCCGGTTGCTCGAACCCCTGCAACGGCTGATCGAGGGCCCGGTCCACGGGCGGCAGCGTGAGCTCGACGCCCTGCGCGCGTACATCGCGCTGCCCTCCGAACCGGCCGAGCCGCCCGTCCTCATCCACGGGGTGGGCGGCATCGGCAAGAGCACCCTGCTCGCCACCTTCTTCGTCGAGAGCCTCCGCGACTCCCCGACCGGATTCCCCTTCGTCTTCATCGACTTCGCGCGCCCGACGCTCTCCATCCACGAACCGGCCACGGTGCTCGCCGAGTTCGCACGCCAGCTCGGCGTCCAGTACCCCGCCCGCCGGGCCGAGTTCGACGCCCTCGCCGACGAGTGCGAGGAGACCGCGGCCTCCCAGCGGGGCGAACGGAACCAGCTCGACGAGCTGTACCAGCTGTCCGCGACCCGCGCGACGCTCGGCCGCGACTACTCGGCCGGGTTCCACTCCCGGGCCAGCGCCCGCGAGCAGGAACTGGCCCGGCAGGTGGCCGAGTTGGTCGCCGACGCGGTCGACACCCCGGCCGGCGAGGACGCTCCCCCGCTGGTGGTCGCCTACGACTCCTTCGAGGAGGCCCAGTACCGGGGCTCCCCGGTCCTCGGCCGGATGTGGGCCATCTGGTCGGCGCTGCGCGCCGCGTACCCCCGGCTGCGGTTCCTCGTCGCCGGGCGCGCCCCCATCGACCACCCGGCGAAGGTGCTCACGCCGCGCACCATGGAGCTGGGCGAGCTGGACCAGCAGGCGTCCCTGGACCTGCTGATGTCCTGCGGGGTCGACGACGAGGCCGTCGCCCGGGACCTCGTGGACCGGATCGGCGGCCATCCGCTCAGCCTCAAGCTCGCAGCACGGACCACCGTCCTGCTCGGCGCGGGGTCCGAACCGCTCGGCGACCTGCTGCGCAGCCTGCCCTCGCGCCGCCGGTACTTCCACCACCAGGTCGACCAGATGCTCATCCAGGGCACGCTGTACGACCGCATCCTCAACCACATCGCGGACGAAGCGGTCCGCGTCCTCGTGCAGGCGGGCCTGGCGCTGCGGGTGATCACCCCGGAGCTGGTCAGGGACGTCCTCGCCGAACCGGCAGGACTGGAGGTCGGCTCGGACCAGGAGGCCCGCGTGCTCTTCGGCCGGCTGGTCTCGCGGCTCGACCTGATGGAACCGGCGGGGCCGCAGGCCGTACGGCACCGGGCGGATCTGCGCTCGATCATGCTGCGGCTCTCGGACAGCGCGCGGACGGACCTGATGCGGGCCGTCGACCATCTGGCCGTGGAGTTCCACGCCGCCCGCGAGGGTCCCGCCGCGCGCGCCGAGGAGATCTACCACCGCCTTCGCCTGGGCCAGAACCCCCGTGCGGTGGAACGGCGTTGGGAGCCGGGTGTGGCCCCCTACCTGGCCGGCGCGGACCGCGACATGCCACCCCGCTCGGCAGCCTTCCTCCTTGGAAAGCTCGGCGGACACGTACCCGACCGGATCATGGCCGAGGCCGACCAGGAGGACTGGGAGCGGATCGCCGCGCGCGAGGTCGAGGACCTGCTCACCCAGGGGTACGTGGAGGCGGCGGTGGAGCGGCTGGCCGAGCGGCGGCCCTGGACGCCGTGCAGCCGGCTGCACGGGCAGCTGGTGGAGACCCTGGCGCGGTCCGGGCGGGTCACGGAGGCCCGGGAGACCGCCGAGCAGGCTGTGGACCTGGCGGCCGAGGCGGGGTGCGCGCGGACCCGCCTCGAACTGCTCCAGATGTCCGCGCGACTCGCCCAGGACGAGGGCGACCTCACGGACGCGGACCACGACCTCCAGGAGGCGGAGGACGTCGCGGCCGGGCTCGGTCTCGCGCACGAGTCGATGGGCGTCCTGGTGGCCCGCTCGCGCCTGGCGGCGCTGTCGGACGAGGGTTCGGCCGAGATGGACGGCCGCCTCGCCCTGACGCTGCGCGGCATGCCGGACGAGGAGCTGGCCCGGCAGCCCGCCCTCGCCCGGGCGGCGGCGGCCACGGCCTCCCGGGTCGATCCCGAGCTCCTGGAGCACACGCTGCGGCTCGTGGGACTTCCGGCCGACGACGAGGCGGTCGTCGACGCCCTGGCCCGCTGGATCGACACGGCGATGACCGACGAACCGCAGCTGCGCGAACCCCTGATCCGGATCCTGGAGTCGGCGTCCGGCACCCGCGCGACGACGGCCGCCGCGACCGATGCCCCCACTGCGGCCGTCCCCTTCGGGACCGCCGGGACCGTCCCCGCCGCGACGAGGACGTCGACGGGCAGCCACGCGATCCCGCACACCGCCCGGATGACACGGGCGGAGGTGGAGCGGGCGCTGCGCGAGGCGCGCGAGCGCGGGACGCTCGACAGCGTCGCCTGGCGGGCCCTCACGCTCCGCGACGCCAGCGGTGACCTGGTCGAGGGCGTCGCCGCCGCCATGGACGCGGGCACCCCGCCTCGTGGGCCCGCCGAGGAGCCCGGGGACGGCCGGGGCGTCTGGTCGCAGCCCCCGCCCGCGGCGACCGAGGGAGCCGTCCGAGGGCAGCCGTACCTCTCCGCCGAGGACCTCGTCCGCGTCCGCAACGCGGCCCTGGACGCGGGGCTCGCCGAGGACGGGGTGCGGCGGCTGCTGTTCGCGGGGACGACCGCGCACTTCCGGGCCAGTCTGCCCGCGATGGACACCCCGCTGCGTCAGATGCACTCCGACCTGGACGTGATGAACCAGGTGGAGCGGTTGATCGACGGAACGGTTCCGCTGGAGGTCTGGCTGCACAACGCGATCGCCCAGACCGTCGACGCGGCCCCGCTCACGGTCCTCCAGCGGGCGCTCGACGACGTGGCGCGGGACGCCGCCGGGGAGCCGGACCTGCCCGCCGGGACGCTGCCGGCCGAGACCAAGGAGGAGATCATCTTCCGGGACGACACCGTGCCGTTCGAGTTCCTGCAGGGCGGCGTCCTCGCCGGCTCGTCGGTCGCCCGGCTGAAGGTCCCGCCCTTCGAGTCGGGCCGCCCGCTCCAGCCCGCCTACCCGCACGCGGGCACCGGCTGGCTCATCACCCCCGAGCTCCTGATCACCAACCACCACGTCGTGAACGCCCGTACCCGCTCGCCCGGGGCGGTGCTCCGGGTCGCCGACGACGACCTCCAGCTCCAGGTGCGCAACTCTCGCTCGCGGTTCGACTACGGCGCCGACGAGGCGGAGACCGTGGAGGCCACGGCGGGCGCCCTCGTCGCCTGGGACGAGACCCTCGACTTCGCGCTGATGCGGCTCTCGCCCGGGCTGCCGCCCCGCCCGGTGCTCCGGGTGGCGACCGCCCCGCTGCTCCTGACCGGCGCCGAACCGGTCGCGGTCAACATCATCCAGCACCCCGGCGGGCAGCCCAAGCGGGTGGCGCTGCGCAACAACCTCGTCTTCGAGGCGGACGAGCGGGACCTGCGGTACTTCACCGACACCCGCAGCGGCTCGTCCGGTTCACCTGTCTTCACGGACGACTGGACGGTCGTGGCGCTCCATCGCGGCACCCGCCGGGTCGAGGAGGTCCACTACCAGGGCAGGACGACGGCGTTCGTGAACGTCGGCACCCAGATGAGCCGGATCCTGGCCCATCTGAAGGAGACCGCACCGGAGTTGTACGAGGAGATCGGCGCCGCACAGGTGGTGCCAGGCCCCGAGACCCACATGTGGGCCGCGTGAGCGTGACGTGAGGTGAGGTGAGGTGTGAGATGAAGACGCTGAACGCGTACGGATCACCGGTCGCGACCGGCCCCGAGCGGGTCTTCGACGACCTGGCGGGCGTCGCCGCGCGGGTGCGCCGGCACCTGGAGGCGGAGATCTCCGAATCGGCGGCGGAGCTGCCGCCCGACCAGGCACCGGCCGGCCAGATCTCCCGCTTCGCGCAGGAGGAACGGGCCCGGGTCCTGGAGGCGGGGGTCGCCGGCCTGGAGAAGCTCGCCGCGAACCGGGCGGACGAGATCGACGAGGACGAGTACTTCGGCGTGGAGGCGATCGTCCTCCTGGAGGGCAGGCCCGCGATCCTGGTGCAGGGGCAGAACTTCGCCGCCCAGGAAGGCGACTGGTCGGTCCTGGAGGCCGGACGGGACGCGATCCGCGAGTCGATCGCCCGCGTGGGCCGGGTCGAGGTGACCGGCCACCCGAACCTCGACTGGGTCGGCACGGCCTTCCTGGTGGGACCGCGGACGGTGATGACGAACCGGCACGTGGCGGTGGAGTTCAGCCGCGCCGAGGACGCGGGCTGGTCCTTCCAGCAGGGCATGTCCGCGCGCGTCGACCCGGGCGAGGAGCTGGCCGCCGCACCCGCGGCGGGGCCGGGCCTCGGGGCGGGGTCGGGGATGCCCGCGTACGAGGTGACCGAGGTGATCGGCATCCATCCGGACGTCGACATGGCCCTCCTGCGGATCGAGCCGCCGAACGGCGCCCCGCTGCCGAGCCCGCTCGCCGTGGCCGCCGACGCACCCGCCGACGTGCCGGGACGGCCGGTGTACGTGGTGGGGTACCCGGCCTGGGACGGGCGCCGCAACGAGCCGGAGTCGATGCGCCGGATCTTCATGGACATCTACAACGTCAAGCGCCTCCAGCCGGGCACGGCGACGGAGTTCGCCCCCGGCGGCCTGGTGATGAAGCACGACTGCTCGACCCTCGGCGGCAACAGCGGCTCCCCGGTCTTCGACCTCACGGACCACCGCGTCCTGGCGCTGCACTTCGGCGGCCGCTACCGCCTCGGCAACGTCGCCGTACCCCTGTGGGAGCTGATCGACGATCCACTGCTGGCGCGTGCGGAGATCAACTGGGTCTGAGCGGCGGCCACGCGGACGGGCACGGCGACGGGCACGCAGCCTCGGGATCACCTCACTGAACTCCCGCCCCGTGTGGCAGAGTCGGCCGGGTGCGGAGGGTGACGGGGGCGAAGGGGGCGGTGTGGCTCGGGTGATCGACGGCCGGTTCGAGCTGGTGGCACGGCTCGGCGGCGGTGGGATGGGTCTTGTGTGGCAGGCCCGTGACCTGATGCTCCGCCGCGACGTGGCGCTGAAGGAGGTACGGCCACCGGACCCGGGGCTCGCCGAGTACGACCCCGCTGCCGCCCGCGCCCTGCGCGACCGGGTCCTGCGCGAGGCGAGGGCGCTCGCTCGCGTCACCCACCCGAACGTGGTGACGATCCATCACATCGTCGACGAGGGCGAGGAGTCGTACCCCTGGCTCGTGATGGAGCTGGTCACCGGCGGCTCCCTCCAGGACCGGCTCGACCGGGGCAGGCTCACGCCCGGCGAGGCGGCCACGCTCGGGCGCGAGATCCTGAAGGGGCTGTGTGCCGCGCACGCTGCCGGCATCCAGCACCGGGACATCAAGCCCGCGAACGTCCTGCTGCGCCCGGACGGCTCTCCGGTCGTGACGGACTTCGGCATCGCGGCGCTCCACGGGTCGACCGCGCTCACCGCCGCCGGTTCCCTCATCGGCACCCCCGACTTCATGGCCCCCGAACGGGCCGGCGGGGAGGAGGGCGGTCCGGCCGCCGACCTCTGGTCGCTGGCCCTGACGCTGTACGTGGCCGTGGAGGGCCAGAACCCGCTGCGCCGCTCCGGAACGCTCGCCACGCTCGCGGCGGTCCTCAGCGAGGACGTCCCGCCGGCGCGCGAGGCCGGCCCGCTCACGGCGGCGCTGACGGCCGTCCTCGTACGGGACCCGGCGGCCCGCCCGGACTCGGAAACGCTCGACGGGCTGCTGGCGGAGGCGGAGAGCGCCGAAGGCGCGGTGACCGAGCCTGAGCCCGAGCCCGCGGAGGCGTCCGACGCGCGGCCGGAGGATCCCGACACCGCGACCTCGTACCGGATCGCGCCACCGGCACCGACACGGGCGCCCCGCCGGGTACGAAAGAGCTGGTTCGCGGCGGTCGGCGCGGTGGCGCTGACCGGCGTACTGACCTGGACGCTGTGGCCCGACGGCGGCGACGGCAAGGCCGAGGGCGGTGACAAACCGTCCGCGTCCACGTCATCGAGCACTCCCCGCGCGCCCACGACCGCGACCACGCCCACCGTCACGATCGGCATCAAATCCGACCAGCCCGGCTTCGCGCGGCTGAAGGACGACGGCACGTACACGGGCCTGGACGTGGAGGTCGCGACGTACATCGCCCGCGCCCTGGGCCACGACCCCGCCGCCGTCGAGTGGAAGGTGGTCACGAGTGCCGAGCGGGAAAGCGCCCTCACCCGTGGCGAGGTCGACCTGGTCGTGGCGACGTACGCGATCACGGACCGGCGCGCCCAACAGGTCGACTTCGCGGGCCCATACCTCACGGCTCACCAGGACGTCCTGCTCCGCGCCGACGAGACGGGAGTCACCCAGACGGAGGATCTGGAGGGCAAGACACTGTGCTCGGTCACCGGATCCACCTCGGCCGAGAACATCACGAAGCACCTCACGTGGTCGGCCGTGTACGGACGCTCCACGTACGAGGTTTGCATGCAGGACCTGGCCACCGGCAACGTCGACGCCGTCACCACGGACAATGCCCTGCTCGCCGGATACGCCGCACAAGCCAAGTACCAGGGCAAGTTCAAGCTCGCCGGATTCAAGCTGACCGACGAGCGCTACGGCGTCGGCCTGCCGAAGGGCAGCCCCTTGCGGGGGCGCATCGACACGGCCTTGAAGGCCATGGTGGCGGACGGCTCGTGGGCGGCGGCCGTGGAGAAGAACCTGCCACTGCTCGGAACGACGGGCACCGGCAAGTCGCCGACCGGCTGACCGCCCGGGCGGCTCACCCCGCCGCGCCCTACGACCCGCCCTCCGCCGCCTCCCGTGCGATGCGGTCGAACTGCGCGCCCATCGCCTCGGCGAGCGCCTGGGCGGCGGACAGGGGCCGGACCATGACGGTGAAGTCGTCGATCCGGCCGTCCTCGTCGAAGTGGAGGAAGTCGCAGCCCTGGATCCGGCGGCCGTTCACCGTGGCGCTGAAGACGAGGGCGTGGTCACGGCCGTCGGGGTTGGCGATCTCGCGCTCGTAGGCGAAGTCCTCGAAGACCCGCATCACGGCCCGGAGAATGGCGGCGGTGATCGCCTTGCCGGCGTACGGCTTGAAGGCCACGGGGCTGGTGAAGACGACATCCTCGGCGAGCAGGGCCTCGATGGCGGCCGCGTCACGGTTCTCGACGGCCTTGCGGAACGGGTGCATATCGCCCTCGCAGTACTCAAATAATTGAATAGGTTGAGGAGGAGGCTAGGGCCGGAGCGATGCGCTGTCCACCCCGGACCGGACCTCACGGAGTCAGCACGACCTTGCCGTTCACGGTGCCGGACTCGGCCAGCCGCATCGCGTCGGCGACCTGGCTCAGCGGGAGTTCGGCCGCGACCCTGGCCGTGATCTCGCCGCGCCGCATCGCCTCGAAGACCTGTCCGAGGTCGGCGCGCAGGCGGCTGCGGAAGCGGTCCTTCGCGAAGGCCCGGCCGCCCCAGACGTTGTAGAAATACGCGCGGCGGCCGTTGGGCAGCGCCTGCCAGGCCCACACCCGGCCGAGGATCTTGAGCACCGGCCACTGCTTCGAGCCGGAGTCGTCGCGGGTGGCGGCGCTGCCGTACGAGACGAGGGTGCCGCCCTTCGCGAGCAGCCGCCAGGAGTCGACGACGCTGCGGCCGCCGACGTGGTCGAAGACCGCGTCGACGCCGTCCGGCGCCAACTCCCGTACGCGGGCGGGCACATCCTCGGTCCGGTAGTCGACCGGGGTGACGCCGAGCCGTCGCAGCGCCTCGTGGTGGCGGGCGGACGCGGTGCCGATGACCTTCACTCCGGCGCTGCGCGCGAGCTGGACGAGCACGGTGCCGACGCCACCGTTGGCGCCGTGCACCAGGACGGTCTGGCCGGCCCGGATCCGGGCCTTGCGGTGGAGCATCTGCCAGGCCGTGACCCCGTTGACGACGGCGGTCTCCGCCTCGGCGGCCCCGAGGCCCTCCGGGACGGGGACGACATCGGCGGCGTCCAGCAGGACGTGACTGGCCCAGCCGCCCGTCTTGGTCAGCGCGGCCACCCGGGTGCCGAGCACGTCAGGGCCGACCCCGGGCCCCACGGCGGCGACCCGGCCGACCAGGTCGTATCCCGGAACGAACGGGAACGGCGGCTGGTCGTAGTACCGGCCCCGGCGCATCTGCTGCTCCGCGAAGGAGACCCCGGTCGCCTCCATGGCGACGAGCACCTGGCCGGCTCCGGCCGCCGGGACCGGCCCGTGCCGCAGCTGGAGGCCCTCGGGCTCCACCGTGCCGGGAAGGACGACCTCTACTCGCTCGATGACGCTCATGACGAACTGCCTCCGTTGTCGACTGCCGACGACGCACTGACTACGCCTTATCGCTTTCGTTACAAGATATAACTGACCTCTCGCGAAGCTGTCAAGCATTCGCGTAAGTGATAGCTTCTAACCATCAACGTCAGATCGGGAGGAACCCATGACGGAGACCGGTGGAACGCCTCGGGAGCGGTACAGGAACCAGGTCCGCGCCGAGGTCAAGGAGCTGGCCTGGGAGCAGATCGCGGCCGACGGTGCCTCGGCTCTGTCGCTCAACGCGATCGCCAAGAAGATGGGCATGAGCGGCCCCGCGCTGTACCGGTACTTCGCGGGCCGGGACGAGCTGATCACCGAACTCGTCCGGGACGCCTACCGCAGCCTCGCCGACACCGTCCGCGAGGCGGAGAGCGAGGGCGCCGACCTGTCCGACATCGCCCGCGCGCTGCGCCGCTGGGCCCTCGCGGACCCGCACCGCTACTTCCTCGTCTACGGCACACCCGTGCCCGGCTACCACGCGCCGGACGAGATCACCGGCATCGCGTCCGAGATCATGAGCGTGCTCCTCCGGGCCGGCGAGGCCGCGGGTTCGACGGACCCCTTCGCCACGGCGATGGCGTTCTGGACCCGGCTCCACGGGGTGCTCTCGCTCGAACTCGCGGGCCACTTCACGGGAATGGACGTCTCGCCGGAAGCCCTCTTCGAGAACGAGGTCGCGACGCTCGCCCGCTAGACCTGCCGAAAGGGCCGATAAGGTGGGCCGCGGGGGCGCGTTCGTATCTTCTTTCGGCGACAGCACGCACAGGGGGTTTCTCGTGCCCGTTCCACGGATGAGCAACACGCCGCTCCCCGGCATAGGCGTCCGTTACGACCTGACGACCCGTGAGCACCGGCGCCTGTCGGTGATCGCCCACCGGGACGGCAGCCGGACACTGAACGCGTACCGCAGGGACGATCCCGACGAGTGCGCGCTGTCGGCGAAACTCACCGCGAAGGAGGCGGAGGCGCTGATCGACGCGCTGATGCCCTCGCACCACAGCCCCAACCTGCTCTCCACCACCGACCTGGGCCTGGTCGCCGAGCGGATCGAACTGTCCGCGCACTCGCAGTGGAACGGCCGCGTCCTGGGCGAGACCCGGACCCGTACCGAGACCGGCGCCTCCATAGTCGCGGTCCTGCGGCGGGCCGGCGCGATCCCCTCGCCCGCACCGGACTTCCGCCTTGCCGGCGGGGACACGCTCATCGTGATCGGCACCCGCGAGGGCGTCGAGGCGGCCGCCGCGATCCTCGGCCAGGAGTGAGCGGCATGCACTCCTCCGCCGTCTTCCTGATCGAGTTCGGCGCGATCATCCTCGCGCTCGGCCTGCTCGGCCGCTTCGCCGGAAGGTTCCAGTTCTCGCCGATACCCCTCTACCTGCTCGCGGGCCTCGCTTTCGGCGAGGGCGGTCTGCTTCCGCTGGGCACCAGCGAGGAGTTCGTCGCGATCGGCGCCGAAATCGGCGTGATACTCCTGCTGTTGATGCTGGGCCTCGAATACACCGCGAGCGACCTGGTGACCAACCTCAAGACCCAATACCCGGCGGGCCTGGTCGACTTCGCCCTCAACGCGCTGCCCGGCGCCGGTATGGCGCTGCTGCTCGGGTGGGGTCCGGTCGCCGCCGTCGTCCTGGCGGGCGTCACCTGGATCTCCTCCTCCGGCGTCATCGCCAAGGTCATGGGCGACCTCGGCCGTCTCGGCAACCGGGAGACCCCGGCCATCCTGAGCATCCTGGTCCTGGAGGACCTGGCCATGGCGGTCTACCTGCCGATCGTCACCGCCCTGCTCGCCGGGGTGAGCCTGGCGGCCGGGAGCCTCACCCTCGCCATCGCGCTCGGCGTCGCGGGCACGGTCCTCTTCGTCGCCGTCCGCTACGGCCGGCTCATCTCGCGCTTCGTCTCCAGCGACGACCCGGAGAAGCTCCTTCTCGTCGTCCTCGGTCTGACGCTGCTCGTCGCCGGTATCGCCCAGCAGCTCCAAGTGTCCGCCGCTGTCGGCGCGTTCCTCGTCGGCATCGCCCTCTCGGCCGAGGTCGCCGAGGGTGCCCATCATCTGCTCAGCCCTCTGCGTGACCTGTTCGCCGCGGTGTTCTTCGTCTTCTTCGGTCTGCACACCGACCCGGCCAGCATTCCGCCGGTGATCCTGCCCGCGCTCGCGCTCGCCGTGGTCACGGCGGCGACGAAGATCGCCACCGGCTACTGGGCCGCCCGGCGGGCCGGAATCTCCGTCAAGGGCCGCTGGCGGGCGGGCGGCACGCTCGTCGCCCGTGGCGAGTTCTCGATCGTCATCGCGGGCCTCGCCGTCACCGCGGGCATCGAACCGGCCCTCGGCCCCCTCGCGACGGCGTACGTCCTCGTCCTCGTCGTCCTCGGCCCGCTCACCGCCCGCTACACGGAGCCCATCGCCACCCGCGTCACCGCTCGCCTCACCGGCCGCCGCCGCGGAGCCCCCGCCGTCACGGCCGCCCGGGTCGAAGCCCCGGCCGAAGCACCAGTCGAAGCCCCGGCCGAGGAGACCCTTGAGCCCGTGGACGACGGCACCGCCGGACGCCCCTGAGCCCCTCCCCCTCCGCCACCTCACCGCGCCGAATCCGCCACCGGGTACGGCACGAACGTGCCGCTGTTCTGGTCGATCCGCAGCGGGAGGCCGAGCGGCGGGACCGCCCGCTGGGGGCAGTCGAGCCGTTCGCAGAGCCGGCAGCCCATCCCGATGGGGGTGGCCGCCGCCGCGTTGTCGAGGTCCAGGCCGTCGGAGTACACCAGGCGTGAGGCGTGGCGGAGTTCGCAGCCCAGACCGATCGCGAAGGTCTTGCCCGGCTCGCCCCAGCCGCCGCGGTGCCGGGTGACGGCGCGGGCCGTCCACAGGTAGCGCTGGCCGTCGGGCATGGCGGCGATCTGGACGTGGATGCGACCGGGGGCGGCGAACGCCTCGTACACGTTCCACAGCGGGCATGTGCCGCCCGCGCGGGAGAAGTGGAAGCCGGTCGCCGACTGCCGCTTGGACAGGTTGCCGGCCCGGTCGACGCGGACGAAGGAGAAGGGCACCCCGCGCAGCCGGGGCCTTTGCAGGGTGCTCAGCCGGTGGCAGACGGTCTCGTGGCCGAGGCCGAAGTGGTCGGTGAGCCGCTCGATGTCGTAGCGGAACTCCTCGGCGACGGTGTGGAAGGAGCGGTACGGGAGGATCAGCGCCGCCGCGAAGTAGTTGGCGATCCCGATCCGGGCCAGGGCGTGGGCGGGCGAACCGGCCGCGAAGTCCTCGGCCGCGTGCCGGTCGAGCTCCGCGCCCCACTCAAGCAGAGCCAGTTGGGTGGCCATGCGGAAGGCACGCTGCCCGGGGCGCAGGCGCGGGGAGAGGTGGAGGGTCCGCGTCGTCCCGTCGTAGTGGTGGAGCCGGTCACCGGTCTCGGCGGAGAGCCTTACGCCGTGGGTGTCGGCGAGCCGGGCCGTCAGGGCCCGGACGACCTCGCCCGGCTGGATGCCGATCTCCGCGGCGAGCCCTTCCGCCCCGAGGTCGATGTCGTGCAGGTAGTTCTGGCGGCGGTAGAAGAAGTCCCGGATCTCCTCGTGCGCGGAGCGCGGCGACTCGCCGGCCGCGTACCGGCCGTCGGCGGCGTCGGCCAGCTGCTCGGACAACGCCTGGTTACGTCGGCCCAGTTGGACCAGGACCCGGGCGACCTCGGGCAGCCGCGAGGCCAGCTCGGCCAGCTCGGAGGGGGCGACGCGGGACGCGGACAGCTCGGCCGCGAGCGCCTCCCGGAGGTCCGCGACCAGGCGGCCGGTGTCCCGCTCGGAGAAGAAGCCGGGGTCGACGCCGAAGGTCTCGGTGAGCCGCAGCAGCACGGGCACGGTGAGCGGGCGGGAGTCGTGCTCCATCTGGTTCAGATAGCTCGGCGAGATGCCCAGGGTCCGGGCCAGCTCCGCCTGGCTCATCCGGCGGTCCTCGCGCAGCCGCCGCAGCCGCGCCCCCGCGTACGTCTTGGCCACCGCGCGCTCCTCCTCCGTGTCTGTCCGGGACAGGGGCAGCGTACGTCAGGCGGCACGCTTCGCACCCTTCGCAATCTTGGCAATCCGGCTCCGGAAGATTCGCAGAACTTGGCATGGCTCCACGATTGATGGCACTGCGTGCCAGTGCCAGAGTCTGAGTGCGGCCCGCCGGACCCCACAGGCTCGAACCGGAGCCGGGACCCGATTCACGCCCTGATGTCGGCCGTCCTGGCCACGCGACAAGCCTGGAGCGGCCAGATTGCTCACCTCCGCCCCGTCCGGGCGCCGGCGGGCCGCGACCCATCACGAGACACCTAGTGCCACCCCGCAGGAGCTCCACGGGGAGAGCCGTGCAGGGCTTGGCAAACGCAACAGAACCAAGGAGACGGTGACGATCATGGCAGCGACGAACCCGACCGCGGAGCAGCTCGCCCAGCGCTGGGCGACCGACCCGCGCTGGGCCGGCATCGAGCGCACGTACAGCGCCGAGGACGTGCTGCGGCTGTCCGGCAGCGTCCGCGAGGAGCACACCCTTGCCCGGCGCGGCGCCGAGCGGCTCTGGCGGCAGCTGCACGACCTGGACTACGTCCACGCGCTCGGCGCGCTCACCGGCGGCCAGGCCGTCCAGCAGGTGCGCGCGGGCCTCCAGGCCATCTACCTCTCCGGCTGGCAGGTCGCCGCCGACGCCAACCAGGCCGGTCACACCTACCCCGACCAGAGCCTCTACCCGGTCAACTCGGTGCCGCAGGTGGTCCGTCGGATCAACAACGCCCTGCTGCGCGCCGACCAGATCGCGACCGCCGAGGGCGGCGACGACACCACCGACTGGCTCGCGCCGATCGTCGCCGACGCCGAGGCCGGGTTCGGCGGACCGCTCAACGCCTTCGAGCTGACCAAGGCGATGATCGCGGCCGGTGCGGCGGGCATCCACTACGAGGACCAGCTCGCGTCCGAGAAGAAGTGCGGCCACCTCGGCGGCAAGGTCCTCGTGCCCACCGCGCAGCACATCAGGACCCTGAACGCGGCCCGCCTCGCCGCCGACATCGCCGACACCCCGACCCTGATCGTCGCCCGCACCGACGCCCTGGCCGCGACCCTGCTGACCAGCGACGTCGACGAGCGCGACGCCGAGTTCGTGACCGGCGAGCGCACGGCCGAGGGCTTCTACCGGGTCCGTAACGGCATGGGCCCGGTCATCGCGCGCGGCCTCGCCTACGCCCCGTACGCCGACCTCATCTGGGTCGAGACGGGCACCCCCGACCTGGCGCAGGCGCGGGAGTTCGCCGAGGCGATCCACGCGCGGTACCCGGACCAGATGCTCGCGTACAACTGCTCGCCGTCCTTCAACTGGAAGGCGGCCCTGGACGACGACCAGATCGCCAAGTTCCAGCGCGAACTGGGCGCGATGGGCTACAAGTTCCAGTTCATCACGCTGGCCGGCTTCCACTCCCTCAACCACGGCATGTTCGACCTCGCCCGCGGCTACGCGGAGCACGGCATGACCGCCTATGTCGACCTGCAGGAGCGGGAGTTCGCCGCGCAGGCGCAGGGCTTCACCGCCGTCAAGCACCAGCGCGAGGTCGGCACGGGCTACTTCGACCTGGTCTCCACCGCCGTCAACCCGGCCTCCTCCACCACGGCCCTGGCCGGCTCCACGGAGGAAGAGCAGTTCCACTAGGCCCTTGAAACCGGGGCCCCGCCAGGCGGCCCGGCCCCGGGTCCCGTCCCAGGGCCCGGCCCCGGGTCCCGCCCGGCCTCCACCGGGTCATGCCCCCGCCTCAATCGGGTCCCGTCCAGCCTCCCTCAGGTCCCACCCCAGGAGAATCCGATGCCCACCACCGCGCTGACCCACCGTGTCCGCGTTCTCGCCGCACCGGGTGACCGGCACGCCGAGATCCTCACCCCCGCCGCCCTGGACTTCGTCGGGAAGCTGGCGGAGGCGTTCGGCGAACGCCGACTGGACCTGATGAAGGAGCGCCGCCGCCAGGCCCTGCGCCTGGCCGGCGGGGCCCCGCTGGTCTTCTCCCCGATCACCTCCGTCGTCCGCGACGATCTCTCGTGGCGGGTCGCGCCGCCCGCGCCCGGTCTGACCGACCGGCGGGTCGAGATCACCGGTCCGCCGGACCGCCGCATGGCGGTCAACGCCCTCAACTCCGGTGCCCGCGTGTGGATGGCGGACTTCGAGGACGCCACGGCGCCGACCTGGGAGAACGTCGTCGGCGGCCAGGTCGTCCTGCGCGACGCGATCGACCGGCGGATCGACTTCACCAGCGAGGACGGCAAGGAGTACCGGCTCGCCGACCGCGACCGGCTCGCCACGATCGTCGTACGGCCGCGCGGCTGGCACCTCCTGGAGGAGCACCTGGAGTTCGACGGTGCCCCGGTGCCGGCCTCCCTCGTCGACTTCGGTCTGTACTTCTTCCACTGCGCGCAGCGCCAGATCGACGCGGGACACGGCCCGTACTTCTACCTCCCGAAGCTGGAGAACCGGTACGAGGCCCGGCTCTGGAACGACGTGTTCCTGCTGGCGCAGGAGCTGCTCGGCATCCCCCGGGGCACGGTCCGCGCCACCGTGCTCATCGA
Source organism: Streptomyces sp. NPDC058579 (assembly GCF_042718575.1). NCBI lineage: Bacteria > Bacillati > Actinomycetota > Actinomycetes > Kitasatosporales > Streptomycetaceae > Streptomyces > Streptomyces sp. NPDC058579. The sequence continues at coordinate 484,876 of NZ_JBHXPI010000002.1, read as the reverse complement.
GACGATCACGGCCGCCTTCGAGATGGAGGAGATCCTCTACGAGCTGCGCGAGCACAGCTCGGGTCTCAACGCGGGCCGCTGGGACTACCTGTTCAGCCTGATCAAGACCTTCGGCCACCGCACCGACTTCCTCCTGCCCGACCGGGCGAAGGTCACCATGACGGCGCCGTTCATGCGGGCCTACACCGAACTCCTGGTGCGCACCTGCCACAAGCGGGGCGCGCACGCGATCGGCGGGATGGCGGCCCAGGTGCCGAGCAAGGACCCGGCCGCCCACGAGGCGGCGCTCGCCAAGGTGCGCCTCGACAAGGAGCGGGAGGCGGAGGACGGCTTCGACGGCTCCTGGGTCGCCCATCCCGGGCTCGTCCCGGTCTGCCGCGAGGTGTTCGACGGCGTGCTCGGCGACCTGCCGGACCAGCTCCACCGGACGCGGGACGACGTGGAGGTCACCCCGGCGGACCTGTTGTCGGTACGCCGGATCAGCGGACCGCCCACCCAGGAGGGCATCCGCACGAACATCGCCGTCGCACTCGGCTACTTCGCGGCCTGGCTGCGCGGTCAGGGCGCGGTCGCCCTGGACGGGCTCATGGAGGACGCGGCGACCGCCGAGATCGCCCGCGTCCAGATCTGGCAGTGGGTGCGGCACCGGCTGATCGACCGGGAGACCGTCGTACGCCTGCTCGACGAGGAGCTCGAGGCGCTCGGCGCCCGGTACCCGTGGGCCCCGCTGGAGGAGGTGCGGGCGATCTTCGAACGGAACGCCCTCAGCGGCGAACTGCCGCTCTTCTTCACCCCGGACGCCTACTCCCGCCACCTCGTGCGCCACGCGGAGCCCCGCTCATGAGCGCCGAGAGCGTGGGCGCCGGGACCACGGGTGCCGAGACCATGAGCGCCGAGACCACGGGCGCCGAGGAGATCACCCGCGTCGGGGTGGTCGGCGGCGGCCAGATGGGGGCGGGCATCGCGGAGGTCTGCGCGCGGGCCGGACGGCACACGATCGTCTGCGAGACGGACGCCGTGGCCGCCCGGGCCGCGCGGGAGCGGGTGACCGCCTCCCTCGACCGCGCCGTACGACGGGGCAAGCTGGAGCCGGCCGCCGCGCAGAGCGCCCTCGACCGGCTCGTCTTCACCGGCGATCTCGAGGAGCTGGCCGACCGCCAGCTCGTGATCGAGGCCGTCGTCGAGAACGCGGAGGCCAAGACCGAGGTGTTCACCCGCCTCGACAAGATCGTCGAGGATCCGTCGGCGGTCCTGGCGACCAACACCTCCTCGCTCCCCGTGATGCGCCTCGGCATGGCGACGGGCCGCGCCGACCGGGTGGTGGGCCTGCACTTCTTCAACCCGGTGCCGGTGCTGCCGCTGGTGGAGGTCGTGACCTCGCTGCACACCGCTTCGGACACGGTCGCCCGCGTGGAGCGCTTCGCGACGGAGGCCCTCGGCAAGACGGTCGTGCGCTCGCAGGACCGGGCCGGGTTCGTCGTCAACGCGCTGCTCGTGCCGTACCTGCTCGCGGCGATCCGTATGGCCGAGTCCGGTTTCGCCACGGCCGCCGACATCGACGCCGGCATGGAGCTGGGCTGCGCCCACCCGATGGGCCCGCTGAAGCTGGCCGACCTCATCGGCCTCGACACCGTCTCCTCGATCGCGGAGTCGCTCTACGAGGAGTTCAAGGAGCCCCTCTACGCGCCGCCCCCGCTGCTCCAGCGGATGGTGGAGGCGGGGCTACTGGGCCGCAAGGCGGGCCGGGGGTTCCACCCGTACCCCGGCCGGGACTGACCCCCTGAGCTGCGGGGCGGACCCGCGGGCGTGTCTCACCTCACCATCCGTATGGTGGACATCTCCCGGCACGGCGCCGGCCGGCCCCTTAGGGTGGCCGGTGCAGCTGGTTCGCCCCGTCAGCCGGACGGGATGCGTCGTAAGAGGGAACCCGGTGGGAATCCGGGACTGCCCCGCAGCGGTGAGCGGGAACGACCGCCGTCATACGCACTGGACCCGTAGGGGTCTGGGAAGCGACGGCCAGTAGGTGTCCTCCCCCGTGGAGGATGTGCCCGCGAGTCCGAAGACCTGCCATCTGCCCGTGCACGGACCATTCGTGCGCGGACATTCCGGTGACCTCGAGGGCGGGTCGGCGACCACACCAGACGGAGACCGGCGCGTACCGCGCGAGTCGGCCGTCCGGTCGGTCACCCTTCGCGTTCTCGTCCCGTCGCCGGGATCTCAGGGATTCATCTCGCGAAGGAGATCTCCGTGACCACCAAGCCCGCAGCCGCGGCAGCACGGGCCACCGTGTACGGCTACCCCCGTCAGGGGCAGCACCGGGAACTGAAGAAGGCGATCGAGGGGTACTGGAAGGGCCGCGTCACCGCCGACGCCCTCCGGACCACCGCCGCCGAACTGCGCCGCGCCCACTGGAGCCGGCTCGCCGAGGCGGGCGTCCACGAGGTGCCGACCGGCGACTTCTCCCTCTACGACCACGTCCTGGACACCACCGTCATGGTCGGCGCGATCCCCGCGCGGCACCGGGAAGCCGTCTCCGCCGACGCTCTCGACGGCTACTTCGCCATGGCGCGCGGTACGCAGGACGTCGCGCCGCTGGAGATGACCAAGTGGTTCGACACCAACTACCACTATCTGGTCCCCGAGTTGGGTCCGGACACGGTCTTCACGGCCGACTCCGCCAAGCAGGTCGCCGAGCTGACGGAGGCCCTCTCCCTCGGCCTGACGGCCCGTCCGGTCATCGTCGGACCCGTGACCTATCTGCTCCTCGCCAAGCCCGCGCCCGGGGTGGCCGCGGACTTCGACCCGCTGACGCTCCTCGACCGGCTGCTGCCGGTGTACGCCGAGGTCCTCGCCGACCTGCGGGCCGCGGGCGCCGAGTGGGTGCAGGTCGACGAGCCCGCCCTGGTCCAGGACCGCACCCCGGCCGAGCTGAACGCCGCCACCCGCGTCTACCGCGAGCTCGGTGGCCGCACGGACCGGCCGAAGCTGCTGGTCGCCTCGTACTTCGACCGGCTCGGCGAGGCCCTGCCCGTGCTCGCCAAGGCGCCGGTCGAGGGGCTCGCGCTGGACTTCACCGGCTCTGCCGCCGCCAATCTGGAGGCCCTCGCGGGCGTGGGCGGGCTGCCGGGCAAGCGCCTGGTCGCCGGCGTGGTCGACGGCCGCAACATCTGGGTCAACGATCTGGCGAAGTCCCTCACGACCCTCGGCACCCTGCTCGGTCTCGCCGACCGGGTCGACGTCGCGGCCTCCTGCTCCCTGCTGCACGTCCCCCTCGACGCCGCCGCCGAGCGGGACATCGACCCGCAGATCCTGCGCTGGCTCGCCTTCGCACGCCAGAAGACCGCCGAGGTCGTCACGCTGGCCAAGGGCCTGTCCCACGGCACCTCCGCGATCGCCGCCGAACTGGCCGCCAACCGGGCCGACCTGACCTCCCGCGCGGAGTCCCCGCTCACCCGCGACCCGGCCGTGCGCGCCCGTACCGGCGCGGTCTCCGACGCCGACACCCGACGCTCCCAGCCGTACGCCGAGCGGGCCGCCGCCCAGCACGCCCACCTCGGGCTTCCGCTGCTGCCGACGACCACGATCGGTTCCTTCCCGCAGACCGCCGAACTGCGCACCGCCCGCGCCGACCTGCGCGCGGGCCGGATCGACACGGCCGGTTACGAGGAGCGGGTCAAGGCGGAGGTCCAGGAGGTGATCGCCTTCCAGGAGAAGGCGGGCCTGGACGTCCTGGTGCACGGCGAGCCCGAACGCAACGACATGGTCCAGTACTTCGCCGAGCAGCTGACCGGGTACCTCGCCACACAGCACGGCTGGGTGCAGTCGTACGGCACCCGGTACGTCCGGCCGCCGATCCTGGCCGGCGACATCTCGCGCCCCGCGCCGATGACGGTGCGCTGGACGACGTACGCGCAGTCCCTGACCCACCGCCCGGTGAAGGGCATGCTGACGGGACCGGTCACGATGCTCGCCTGGTCCTTCGTGCGGGACGACCAGCCGCTCGGCGAGACCGCCCGGCAGGTCGCGCTCGCCCTGCGCGACGAGGTGAACGACCTGGAGGCGGCGGGCACTTCGGTCGTCCAGGTGGACGAGCCCGCACTGCGGGAGACCCTGCCGCTGCGCGCCGCCGACCACGCCGCGTACCTGGCGTGGGCGACGGAGGCGTTCCGGCTCTCCACCAGCGGGGTCCGGCCGGACACGCAGATCCACACGCACATGTGCTACGCGGAGTTCGGTGACATCGTGCAGGCCATCGACGACCTGGACGCGGACGTGATCAGCCTGGAGGCAGCCCGTTCGCACATGCAGGTCGCCCGCGAGCTGGCCGCGCACAGCTACCCGCGCGAGGCCGGTCCCGGTGTGTACGACATCCACTCCCCGCGCGTCCCGAGCGCCGAGGAGGCCGCCGACCTGCTCCGTACGGGGCTGAAGGCCATTCCCGCCGAGCGGCTCTGGGTCAACCCCGACTGCGGCCTGAAGACCCGGGGCTGGCCGGAGACCCGCGCCTCGCTGGAGAACCTGGTCGCGGCGGCGCGCACGGTACGGGGCGAGCTGCCGGCGTCGTAGGGCTCCCTAGCGGGCCGGGGCACGTGCGCGTGCCCCGGCCCGTCCCTCGGGCGGTCCCGTATCAGTGGTGGCGGAACTCCGGCGGTCGCTTGTCGACGAAGGCGGCCATGCCCTCCTTCTGGTCGGCGGTGGCGAACACCGCGTGGAACAGCCGCCGTTCGAAGCGCACGCCCTCGGTGAGCGTGGTCTCGAAGGCCCTGGCCACCGCCTCCTTGGCCATCATCGCGACCGGCAGCGACATCCCGGCGATCGTCTCGGCGACGGCGAGGGCCTCGGGGAGCAGTTCGTCGGCCGGGAGGACCCGGGAGACGAGGCCCGCGCGCTCGGCCTCGGCCGCGTCCATGGTGCGGCCGGTGAGGCACATCTCCATGGCCTTGGCCTTGCCGACCGCGCGGGTCAGCCGCTGGGAGCCGCCGATTCCCGGGATGACGCCCAGCTTGATCTCCGGCTGGCCGAAGACGGCGGTGTCGGCGGCGAGCAGGACGTCGCAGAGCATGGCGAGTTCGCAGCCGCCACCGAGGGCGTACCCGGAGACGGCGGCGACGGTCGGGGTGCGCAGCTGTGCGAGCCGGTCCCAGGCGGCGAACCAGTCCGAGAGGTACATGTCCAGGTAGCCCTGGGGCCGCATCTCCTTGATGTCGGCCCCGGCGGCGAAGGCCTTGGCCGAGCCGGTGATGACGACGCAGCCGCACTCCGGGTCCCTGTCGAGGGCCTCGGTGGCGGCCACGACCTCGTTCATGACCTGGAGGTTCAGCGCGTTGAGGGCGCCGGGACGGTTGAGGGTCACGAGGGCGGTGCGGCCCTTGCGTTCGACCAGGATGGCCTCGTACTCCTGCGCCTCTACGGCGGTCATGCCTGTCCTCCGTCGTTCTTCCTGATGGTGCGGACGATGCCGGAGAAGTCCTCGGTGGCTCCGGCGCGTTCGGCGTACGTTGCGTACAACTCGGCCGCACGAAGGCCGAGTTCGGCGTGGACGCCTCCGGCTCGGGCGGCGTTGGCGGCCAGGCCCAGGTCCTTGGCCATCAGGGAGGCTGCGAAGCCGGGCGCGTACTCCCGGTTGGCCGGGCTGGTCGGAACGGGGCCGGGGACCGGGCAGTTGACGCTGAGCGCCCAGCACTGCCCGGAGGCCGTGGAGGCCACGTCGTACAGCGCCTGGTGGGAGAGGCCGAGGCTCTCGCCGAGGACGAACGCCTCGCTGACGGCGATCATGGAGACGCCGAGGATCATGTTGTTGCAGATCTTGGCGGCCTGCCCCGCGCCCGGTCCGCCGCAGTGGACGGCCTTCTTCCCCATGGCGTCGAGGAGCGGGCGGGCCTCGGTGAACTCCTCCTCGCCCCCGCCGGCCATGAACGTCAGCGTGGCGGCCTCCGCGCCGACCACGCCGCCAGAGACCGGGGCGTCCAGGGCCCGCAGACCGGCCGCCTTCGCCCGTTCGTGGGCGGTACGGGCGTCGGCCACGTCGATGGTCGAGCAGTCGACGAACAGGGTGCCGGGGCGGGCGGCGGCGAGGACGCCGTCGTACAGCCCGAGGACGTGGCGGCCGGCCGGCAGCATGGTGACGACGACGTCCGCGCCGGAGACCGCCTCGGCGGCGGATGCAGCGGGCTCCACGCCCGCCCGGGCGGCGGAGGCCAGGGCGTCGGCGTCGAGGTCGTGGCCGAGGACGCGATGGCCGGCCTTCACGAGGTTGGCGGCCATGGGGCCGCCCATGTGTCCGAGTCCGATGAACGCGACGGTACGGCTCACCAGGCCACCTCCGGGGTGGGTTCGGGTCCGGCGAGCCCCAGTTCGGGCAGCTCGCCGAGCGGGGCGAAGAAACGCTGGACGTCGGCGTCGGTGACCTCGGCGAGGGTGGCCGGGCGCCAGCGCGGGGCACGGTCCTTGTCGACGACCTGGGCGCGGATGCCCTCCACCAGGTCGGGTCCTGTCAGGGCCGCGCAGGAGATCCGGTACTCCTGGTCGAGGACCCGCTCCAGCGGGCCGAGGTGCCGGGCCCTGCGCAGGGCGGCCAGGGTCACCTTGAGCGAGGTCGGGGACTTCGCGAGCAGCGTCTCGGCGGCCTCCTTCGCCTCCGGGCTCCCGTGGCCGAGGAGCCGTCGGACGATCTCCTCGACGGTGTCGGCGGCGTAGCAGGCGTCGATCCACTCCCGGCGCCCGGCGAGCACCCCGGGCGGCGCGGGCCGCACATGACGGGCGAGGGCGTCCCGTACGGGCAGCTCGGCCAGGTCGGCGACGAGGGCGCCGAGCGCGGCGGACGGTACGTGGTGGTCGGCGAGGCCGCACAGCAGGGCGTCGGCGGCGCCCACCGGCGCGCCGGTCAGCGCGAGGTGGGTGCCGAGTTCGCCGGGGGCGAGCGCGAGCAGATAGGTGCCGCCGACGTCGGGGACGAAGCCGATGCCGGTCTCGGGCATGGCGATCCGGGAGCGCTCGGTGACGATCCGGACGCTGCCGTGCGCGGAGATCCCGACGCCGCCGCCCATGACGATGCCGTCCATGAGGGCGACGTACGGCTTGGGGTAGCGGGCGATCCTGGCGTTGAGCCGGTACTCGTCGCGCCAGAAGTCGGCGGAGGCCCGGCCGCCGGTGCGGGCGTCCTCGTGGATGGCGCGGATGTCGCCGCCCGCGCAGAGCCCGCGCTCCCCGGCGCCGCTGATGACGACGGTCTCGACGGCCGGGTCGTGCTCCCAGGCGGTGAGGGCCTCGTCGATCCGCCGCACCATGGGGTGTGTGAGGGCGTTGAGGGCTTGGGGGCGGTTGAGGGTGATGTGGCCGATGCGGCCGGTGGTGTGGAGCAGTACATACGTGTCGTCCGGGGAGGCCGGGGAGGTCCTGGCGGCCGTCGAGGTCATTCGAAGGCCTCCGTCAGTCCGCGGGCCACGATGACGCGCATGATCTCGTTGGTTCCTTCCAGGATCTGGTGGACCCGCAGGTCGCGGACGATCTTCTCGATGCCGTACTCGCTGAGGTAGCCGTAGCCGCCGTGCAGCTGGAGCGCCCGGTCGGCCACGGAGTAGCCGGTGTCGGTGGCGAACCGCTTGGCCATCGCGCACAGCTCCGGCGCCCGGGGGTCGCCGCGGTCGAGGGCGTGGGCGGCCTGCTGGACCAGGGCGCGGGCCGCGGTGAGCTCGGTCGCCATGTCGGCGAGGCGGAAGCGGAGGGCCTGGGCGTCGAGGAGCCGCCGCCCGAACGCCTGCCGGTCGGCGAGGTGCGTGAGGCTGCGGTCGAGGGCGCTGCGCGCCCCGCCGAGGGAGCAGGCGGCGATGCCGAGCCGGCCGCCGTTCAAGCCGTTCATGGCGATGCGGAAGCCCTGGCCCTCGACCCCGAGGAGTCGGTCGGCGGGGACGCGGACGGCGTCCAGGACGACCTGGCGGGTGGGCTGGGCGTTCCAGCCCATCTTCCGCTCGTCGGGCCCGAAGGAGAGCCCGGGGTCGTCCTTGTCGACGAGGAACGCGGAGATCCCGTCGGCGCCCTCGCCCCCGGTGCGGGCCATCACCAGGTACAGCTGGGAGGCGCCCGCCCCGGAGATGAACTGCTTGACGCCGGTGAGCACCCAGTGGTCGCCGTCGCGCACGGCGCGGGTGGTGAGCGCGGCGGCGTCCGATCCGGCGCCGGGCTCGGTCAGGCAGTAGCTGGCCAGGTCGTCCATGGCGCACAGGCGCGGGAGCCACCGGCGGCGCTGGGCGTCGTCGCCGTAGTGGTCGACCATCCAGGCGACCATGTTGTGGATGGAGAGGTAGCCCGCGATGGACGGGCAGCCGGAGGCGAGGGTCTCGAAGACGAGGACGCCGTCGGAGCGGGTGAGGCCGGAGCCGCCGGACTCCTCGCGGACGTAGACGCCACCGAGTCCGAGTCCGGCGGCCTTGCGCAGGACGTCGACGGGGAAGTGCTTGTCGCGGTCCCAGTCAAGGGCGTGCGGGGCGAGGTGGTCCTGGGCGAAGTCGAGGGTGGTCTCGACCAGGGCCCGCTGGTCCTCGGTGAGCAGGGTCGTGGTCATGGTCGCTCAGCCCATCGTGGGGAGGGTGAAGCTCGCGCCGTCGCGGAGCCCGGCGGGCCAGCGCGAGGTCACGGTCTTGGTGCGGGTGTAGAAGCGGATGGCGTCCGGTCCGTGCTGGTTCAGGTCGCCGAAGCCGGACCGCTTCCAGCCGCCGAAGGTGTGGTACGCCACCGGCACCGGGATGGGCACGTTGACGCCGACCATGCCGGTGTCGACGCGCCGGGTGAAGTCGCGGGCGGTGTCGCCGTCGCGCGTGAAGATCGCCACGCCGTTGCCGTAGAGGTGCTCGCTGGGCAGCCGCAGGGCCTCCTCGTAGTCGGCGGCGCGGACCACGCAGAGCACGGGGCCGAAGATCTCCTCCTGGTACACGCGCATGTCAGGGGTGACCCGGTCGAAGAGGGAGGCCCCGGCGAAGAAGCCGCCCTCGTGCCCGGGGAGGACGAAGTCGCGTCCGTCGACGACGAGTTCGGCGCCCTCCTCGACCCCGATGCCGATGTACTTACGGACCCGGTCGACGGCGTCCGGGCCGACCATCGGACCGAAGTCGGCGTCCGCGTCGTCGCTGCGGCCGATCCTCAGCTCGCCGATGCGCTCCTTCAGCCGGGCGACGAGGGCGTCGGCGGTGTCCTCGCCGACGGGGACGGCCACCGAGACGGCCATGCACCGCTCGCCGGCCGAGCCGTAGCCGGCGCCGATGAGGGCGTCCACGGCCTGGTCGAGGTCGGCGTCCGGCATCACGATCATGTGGTTCTTGGCGCCGCCGAAGCACTGGGCGCGCTTGCCGTGGGCGGCGGCGGTGGCGTAGACGTGCGCGGCGACGGGGGTGGAACCGACGAAGCCGAGGGCGGCGACGCGGGGATCGTCGAGGAGGGTGTCGACGGCGTCCTTGCCGCCGTTGACGACGTTCAGGACGCCCGCGGGCAGCCCCGCCTCCAGGAAGAGCTCGGCGAGCCGCAGCGGTACGGAGGGGTCGCGCTCCGAGGGCTTGAGGATGAAGGCGTTTCCGCAGGCCAGGGCGGGGGCGGCCTTCCAGAGCGGGATCATCGCGGGGAAGTTGAACGGGGTGATGCCGGCGACGACGCCGAGCGGGGAGCGCAGCGAATGGACGTCGATGCCGGTCCCGGCGTTGTCGGTGAACTCTCCCTTGAGCAGGTGCGGGATGCCGGCGGCGAACTCCACGACCTCCAGGCCGCGTTGGAGGTCTCCGTGGGCGTCGGCGACGGTCTTGCCGTGCTCGGAGGAGAGCAGCCGGGCCAGGTCGTCCTTCTCCTGCTCGACGAGCTGGAGGAAGCGCAGGAGGACGCGTGCGCGGCGCTGCGGGTTCCAGGCGGCCCAGTCACGCTGCGCCCGGGCGGCGTCGGCGATGGCCGCCTCGGTCTCGGCCCGGTTCGCGAGGGGCACGCGGGCCTGGACCTCGCCGGTGTTGGGGTCGTACACGTCGCCGTAGGCGCCCGAGGTTCCCGGGGTGTGCCTGCCGCCGATGAAGTGGGTCAACTCGCGGACGGGGGTGGTGTCTTGTGCGCGGACCATGAGTGCCTGCTCTCGTCAGGTGATCCGGATGGCGCGCCGGAGGACCGCCACGACCGCGAACGCCGGTGGGCGTGATTCATCGCGGGGTGGTGGTCGCCTACGGCGCGAGAGCGCGAATGGCGAGGCGCCGTCAGGTCCTGACGGTCGTGTGGTGGTGGGGTCCTACTCGACGGGGTCCTCGACGGGCGGGTGCCCGTCGGCCGGATCCGCGGGGAGTGTGCGGGCGCACCGGTGCCATGCGTGTCAGCTCCATCCTCGTGGACAACACGGAACATCCCGCGGCCGGTATCCTGACTCCCGGATCAGCGCGCGCCGTCCGCCTTCCCGACATCACTCGTCAGTGGCGTGCTGCTCGACGGCGTACTCCCCGGTCACAGTGGCGGGACCGCGCCGGAATCACACCGGCTTCCCTGCACCGCGGGCCTTCGCCGCGACTATATAGTTGGACGTCCTAGTAAATCCACCCCCGGCCGGGTGAACCTGCGGCATCCCTTAGTAGAGCGGAGTCGCCCGGAGCTTCAAGACCTGCTCGGAGAGGGCAAGGTCACAGCGGTGTGCACTGCTGTCATCTGAGCGAGCTGTCCTAACATCCGAGCATGACAGTCCTTCCCGACGACGGGCTCGCCCTCGCCGCCGAATTCCCCGACGCGTCCCGTGAACAGTGGCAGCACCTGGTAGCCGGGGTGCTGCGCAAGTCGGGCAAGGACGTCGAGGGCCCGGCGGCCGAGGACGCCCTGTCCACCGCCCTGGAGGACGCGCTCCGCGTCCGTCCCCTCTATGCCGCCGAGGACACCGCCCCCGAGCCCGGCCTGCCCGGCTTCGCGCCCTTCGTACGATCCGGGCGCGCCGAGGGGAACACGGTCGGCGGCTGGGACGTGCGCCAGCGGCACACCACCGCCGACACCGGGACGGTCCTCGCCGACCTGGAGAACGGCGTCACCTCGCTCTGGCTGGTCGTCGGCGAGGGCGGCATCCCCCTGGGGAGCCTCGGCCGGACCCTCGACGGCGTCTACCTCGACCTCGCGCCCGTCGTCCTCGACGCGGGGCAGGACGTGGAGGAGGCCGCGCGCGAGCTGCTCGGACTGTACGAGGAGCGGGGCGTCGCCCCGGAGGCCGCGCGCGGCAACCTGGGCGCCGACCCCCTCGGCCTGGAGGCCCGCACCGGCCGGCCCTACGACCCCTCCCCCGCCGTCGGGCTCGCCCTGCGCTGCGCCGAGGAGTACCCGGGCCTGCGGGCGCTGACCGTGGACGCGCTGCCGTACCACGAGGCCGGCGGCTCGGCCGCGCAGGAGCTGGGGTGCGCCCTCGCGACCGGCGTCGCGTACCTGCGGCAGCTCACGGAAGCCGGACTCTCCGTCGAACAGGCCCTCGGGCAGCTGGAGTTCCGCTACGCGGCCACCGCCGACCAGTTCCTCACGATCGCCAAGTTGCGTGCCGCGCGCAGGCTCTGGGCCCGGGTGGCCGAGGTCAGCGGGGCGAGCGGTGCGGGCGCACAGCGGCAGCACGCGGTGACCTCTCCCGTGATGATGTCCCGCCGCGACCCCTGGGTGAACATGCTCCGCACCACCGTGGCCACGCTGGCCGCGGGCGTGGGCGGCGCCGAATCCGTCACCGTCCTTCCGTTCGACCACGCGCTCGGCCTGCCGGACGCGTTCGCGCGGCGCATCGCCCGCAACACCTCGACCATCCTCGTCGAGGAGTCGCACCTCGCACGGGTCATCGACCCGGCGGGCGGCTCCTGGTACGTGGAGCGCCTGACGGACGAACTCGCCCACGCGGGCTGGGAGTTCTTCCAGACCGTCGAGAGCGCGGGCGGCCAGGCCGCCGCGCTGCGCTCCGGGTTGATCGGGGACCGGCTCGCCGAGACCTGGTCGGCCCGCAGCGCGAAGCTCGCCAAGCGCCGCGAACCCGTCACCGGCGTCAGCGAGTTCCCGAACCTCGCCGAGAAGCCCGTCGTCCGCGAGCCCGCGCCCGAGCCGCCGTCCGGCGGGCTCCCGCGGGTCCGTCGCGACGACGCGTTCGAGGCGCTGCGCGCCCGTTCCGACGCGCACCTCGCCGCGACCGGCGCCCGGCCGCGGATCTACCTCGCCACGCTCGGCCCCGCCGCCGCGCACACGGCACGCGCCACGTTCGCCGCCAACCTCTTCCAGGCGGGCGGCATCGAGGCCGTCGCCGAGGGCACCTTCGAGGAGAGCGGGGCGAGCGAGGCGTGCCTCTGCTCCAGCGACGCGCTCTACGAGGAGCAGGCGGAGGAACGCGCGCGCGAACTGCGGGCCGAAGGCGCGGGGCATGTGCTCCTCGCCGGCCGGCCCGCGCAGTACGCGGGTGTCGACAGCTATGTCTTCGCGGGCTGCGACACGGTCGCCGTGCTCGTCGCCACCCTTGACCGGATGGGAGTGTCCTGATGTCCGTCCCCGACTTCTCCGGGATCGAGCTGGGTACCCCGGCCGCCGACGGAAGCGCCGACGAATGGCGCACCGCCGTGAAGAAGGCCGCCGGCGGTGACGACCTGCTCTGGGAGACCCCGGAGGGCATCGCGGTCAAGCCGCTGTACACCGGCCAGGACCTGGAGGGCCTCGACTTCCTGGGGACGTACCCGGGCATGGCGCCGTACCTGCGGGGCCCGTACCCGACGATGTACGTCAACCAGCCCTGGACGATCCGTCAGTACGCCGGCTTCTCCACGGCCGAGGAGTCCAACGCCTTCTACCGGCGCAATCTGGCGGCCGGTCAGAAGGGGCTCTCGGTCGCCTTCGACCTGCCCACGCACCGGGGTTACGACAGCGACCACCCGCGCGTGACCGGTGACGTCGGCATGGCGGGCGTGGCGATCGACTCGATCTACGACATGCGCCAGCTCTTCGACGGCATCCCGCTGGACAAGATGACGGTGTCGATGACGATGAACGGCGCGGTGCTGCCCGTGCTCGCGCTGTACATCGTCGCGGCGGAGGAACAGGGCGTACCGCCCGAGAAGTTGGCCGGGACCATCCAGAACGACATCCTCAAGGAGTTCATGGTCCGCAACACCTACATCTACCCGCCGAAGCCGTCGATGCGGATCATCTCCGACATCTTCGCCTTCACCTCGCAGCGGATGCCCCGCTACAACTCGATCTCCATCTCGGGCTACCACATCCAGGAGGCGGGCGCGACGGCCGACCTGGAGCTCGCGTACACCCTCGCCGACGGCGTCGAGTACATCCGGGCGGGGCGCGAAGCGGGCCTGGACGTCGACGCGTTCGCGCCCCGGCTCTCCTTCTTCTGGGCCATCGGCATGAACTTCTTCATGGAGATCGCCAAGATGCGGGCGGCCCGCCTGCTCTGGGCCAAGCTGGTCAAGCAGTTCGAGCCGCAGAACGTCAAGTCCCTGTCCCTGCGCACCCATTCGCAGACCTCGGGCTGGTCCCTGACCGCCCAGGACGTCTTCAACAACGTGACGCGGACCTGCGTCGAGGCGATGGCGGCCACCCAGGGCCACACCCAGTCGCTGCACACCAACGCCCTCGACGAGGCGCTCGCGCTGCCCACCGACTTCTCGGCGCGGATCGCCCGCAACACCCAGCTGCTCATCCAGCAGGAGTCCGGCACGACCCGGGCCATCGACCCCTGGGGCGGCAGCGCGTACGTCGAGAAGCTGACGTACGACCTGGCCCGCCGTGCCTGGAAGCACATCCAGGAGGTCGAGCGCGCGGGCGGCATGGCGCAGGCCATCGACGCCGGCATCCCGAAGCTGCGCGTCGAGGAGGCCGCGGCCAGGACCCAGGCGCGCATCGACTCCGGGCGCCAGCCCGTGATCGGCGTCAACAAGTACCGGGTGGACTCCGACGAGCAGATCGACGTGCTCAAGGTCGACAACTCCTCCGTACGCGCCCAGCAGATCGCCAAGTTGCGGCGGCTGCGCGAGGAACGGGACGAGACCGTGTGCCAGGACGCGCTCGACGCGCTCACCCGGGCGGCGGGCGGCGAGGGCAACCTGCTTGAGCTGGCCGTACGGGCGGCACGCGCCAAGGCGACGGTCGGTGAGATCTCGGACGCCCTGGAGAAGGTGTACGGGCGGCACGCGAGCCAGATCCGTACGATCTCCGGTGTGTACCGCAACGAAGCCGGGCAGTCCCCTTCCGTCGAACGCACCCGCACCCTGGTCGACGCCTTCGCGGAGGCCGAGGGCCGCCGGCCGCGCATCCTGGTCGCCAAGATGGGCCAGGACGGCCACGACCGCGGCCAGAAGGTGATCGCCACCGCCTTCGCCGACCTGGGCTTCGACGTGGACGTCGGCCCGCTGTTCCAGACCCCCGGCGAGGTCGCCCGGCAGGCCGTCGAGGCGGACGTGCACATCGTCGGAGTGTCCTCGCTGGCGGCCGGTCACCTCACGCTCGTACCGGCGCTGCGGGAGGAGCTCGCGGCGGAGGGCCGCGAGGACATCATGATCGTGGTCGGCGGGGTGATCCCGCCCCAGGACGTGCCGACGCTCCTGGAGATGGGCGCGGCCGCCGTCTTCCCGCCCGGCACGGTGATCCCGGACGCGGCCCACGACCTGGTACGACGACTGTCGGACGGCCTCGGGCACGAGCTGTGATCGACCTCGACGCGTATGTGAAGGGGGTGCTCGACGGGAAGCGTGCCGTCGTGGCGCGCGCGATCACGCTCGTCGAGTCCACCCGCCCCCAACACCGGGTCCTTGCCCAGCAGTTGCTGACCCAGCTGCTGCCGCACAGCGGCCGGGCGCGAAGGATCGGGATCAGCGGTGTGCCGGGCGTCGGCAAGTCGACGTTCATCGACACCTTCGGCACGATGCTGACCGCCGCCGGTCACCGGGTCGCGGTGCTCGCCGTCGACCCGTCGTCCAGCCGGACCGGCGGCTCCATCCTCGGCGACAAGACGCGGATGGAACGCCTCGCCGTGGATCCGGCGGCCTTCGTCCGGCCCTCGCCCACGGCGGGGACGCTGGGCGGGGTCGCCAAGGCGACGCGCGAGTCGATCATCGTGATGGAGGCCGCGGGTTACGACGTGGTCCTCGTCGAGACCGTCGGTGTCGGTCAGTCCGAGACCGCCGTGGCCGAGATGGTCGACTCGTTCCTGCTGCTCACCCTGGCGCGGACGGGCGACCAGCTGCAGGGCATCAAGAAGGGCGTCCTGGAGCTGGCCGACGTGATCGCCGTCAACAAGGCGGACGGGCCGCACGAACGCGACGCCCGCGCCGCCGCCCGCGAACTGTCGGGCGCGCTCCGGCTGATGCACGCCGCGGACGCCGCGTGGACGCCACCGGTCCTGCACTGCAGCGCCCGCGAGTCGACGGGGCTCGACACCGTCTGGCACCGGCTCGAACAGCACCGCACCCTGCTCGACTCGACCGGCCGGCTCGCCGCCCGGCGCAGGGACCAGCAGGTCGACTGGGCCTGGACGATGGTCAGGGACGAGCTGCTCGGCCGCCTGCACGCCCACCCTTCCGTCCGCGCGGTGGCACCCGACGTCGAACGGCAGCTGAGGGACGGCGTGTTGACGGCGACCACGGCCGCGGAGCGGCTGCTCCGGGCGTTCGAGGAGCCGACGGACACACAGTAGGGCTGATGGCCGGCTGGGGCCCGGGAGGAGAACTCCCGGGCCCCAGGCCGTTCATGGAACCTCAGACGCCCCAGCGCAGGGCGATCGTGTCGCCCACGTTGATCACCTTGGCGCGGTCGGCGCCCGCGAAGGCGGAGCCGTCGACGCTCACCTTCCAGGTGCTGCCCCCGCCGTTGGCCTTGCCGTTGACGGCGGTGATGGTGCCGCTGCCCGCCGAGGGCGTCACGCTCGTGACGCAGCCGGCCGGAGCGGCGGCGCCGATCGCCGCATCGAGCACGGCGCCGAGCGTGGTCGTCGCCCCGGTGGGCGTGAGGGAGACCGAGCACACCTTCAGGCTCCCCGCCCCGTCGTCGACCGTGAGGGCCAGCTTGGTGGCCGTACCCGCGGTGAACGAGGACTGCGCGACCCACTGCGGCGCGCCCGGGGTGACGGGGACGGGCGGGGCCGCCGTGAAGCCGCCGCCTGCGACGGCGCGCAGCGCGTCGATGGAGGAGTACGCGGACGGAGTGGTGTCGGCGGGCTTGTACTTGAAGCCGCCGCCCGGGTTGAACTGGTTGGCGATGAGGAAGTCCACCGGCGTCTTGCCCGCGGAGGTGAGGAAGTCGCCCGTCTGCGGGTTGATGCCGCAGGCGTTCAGGCCCGAGACGCCCCAGCCGTTGGAGTTGGTGTTCACCCCGTAGAGGGAGGTGAACGCACCGGAGTTGAGGACGAGCTTGGACTTCAGGAAGTTCTTCGCCTGCACGATGTCCGGGTCGGTGTTCGGGACGCCCGACACGCACAGCGCGGCCATCGCGGCCCCGGTCATGTCGATGTCGCCGGGCTGGTTGAGCGCGGTGGGGTTGCCCTCGGCCTTGCTGAACGTCCAGCCGCCGTCCACGTGTTGGTTGGCCCGGATGCGGGTCACGAGCGAGTCGGTCAGCGCCTGGGGGACGCGGGCGGTGCCCGCCTGCGTCTTGGCGCCGCCGAGTGCGAGAGCCGCGAAGACGGTCCCGTTGAAGTTGCCCGAGGGTCCGAAGTAGCCCGGCTCGGCCGTCTGCCAGTAGCCGTAGACGTTCGCTATGAGGTTGCGGGAGGCGGAGACCCGGGCCGGGTCGATGCCGGCGGCGTACGCGTTGAGGGTGCCGCGCTCGTAGTCGGTGACGACCGGCGTGGCCGAGGGCCAGCCGGACGTGGACAGCAGATTGCGGTAGACGGTTCTCGCGTTCTTCGTCGTGTCACCGCCCGGCGCGACGTCGACGACGGCCGTACCGGCGGCGGCGAACGCGCTGAACGCCCACTCGTTGGACAGTCCGGAGCCGGCGTACGAACCGTCCGCGGCCTGCAGGGACTTGAGATACGCCACACCGTTCGTCTTGGAGGTGGCGATCTGTGCGGGGCTCGAGGTCGCGAAGGCGGGCAGGGTGGTCAGCGCGAAGGCGCCGAGCGCGGCGGGCAGGGCGAGCGCGAGACGGCGCTGCGAGCGGGGACGGGGCATGGACTGCTCCTGGGTCGGGGGACGCCGACCGGTCCCGGAGCCGTACCGCGCCGTGCGTGGGCACGGCCGGGGAACGGGATTCGCCGGGGGCCGCCGTCCGGAACGCGTGGTCGACTTCCTGAACTTGCTCGCCCCATGGGCATTCGGGCTCGGGAACCGGTCTCGGCCGTCCCATACCGCTGCGCGTCAGCCCCGGCTTCTCACCGGGTTCCCCCATGTGGCAGCCCTGGACGCTACCCCAGGGGTCAGCAGTGCGCCAGCGACCCTCGGAGGGGGACGGGCGACGCGGTCCTCCAGGGCTGCCGATGAGAGCCACGCCACCTTGACGGCCCGCCCGAATCCGTGTTCCATTCCGGCTGATAAGCACTCAGCTCCAGGGGAAGCCGGTCGAATTCCGGCGCTGACCCGCAACCGTAGGCCCGGCTCACATCCCGGGCGAGCCGGATTGCCTGGGGTGAAAGTCAGTTGAGCGAGGAACGCCGTCGCGGACTACGGCGTGGTCGACACCGCCCCTTGGTGCCTGCGCACCGGGGCGTACCGCCACGTGCGCAGCCGTCCGGCAGGGACGAGGGGCCACGGTGGTGACCGCACAGCGGGCGAGACGATGGACGGGGTCCGGTCGACGGCCCCTGTCGTTGGTGACGGCGTTCCTCCTGGCTCTCGCCGCCGCCGTGGGCTTCCTCTCGCTGCCGAACTCCGCGAGCGCCGACCCGATCGAGGACTGCACGGCCACCACCGGCGCTGTCGTGGCCGTGGACTTCGGCCCCTTCGGCGGCACCGTGGAACGCGGCTGCGACACCAGCCCCTCCACCGGCTACGAACTCCTCCGGGACGCCGGGTTCACCACGAAGGGCACCGAGCACGACGGCCCGGCGTTCATCTGCCGGATCGGGTACGGACCCTTCAACTCCGGTACGGAGTACCCCACCCCGGACAAGGAGGCGTGCGTCCTCACGCCACAGGCGACCGCGTACTGGTCGTACTGGATCGCCTCCCCGGGCCAGAAGAACTGGTCGTACAGCCCGCTCGGCGCGATGGCCCGCACGCTGAAGCCGGGTGACGTGGACGCCTGGGTCTACGGCGGCACCGACGTCGGCGGCACCACCGGCCGGCCCACCTTCACCCCCGACGACGTCCGGGCCGGCGGGGGCACGACTCCGGAGCCCACCGAGACGACGAACCCGCCCGTTCCGCCGGGTGACGTGGACGTGGCCGCCGCCACCGGGTGGATCAACGGGCGCCTCACGGACGGCGAACGGGTCGTCGACGAGGGCGCCGAGACCGCGAACCACATGCTCACCGCCGAGGCCGCCCTCGCGCTCGCGGCGGCCGACCGGGAGAGCCCGGTCGCGCGCAAGGCCGCGGCGTTCCTGGCCACTCCCGCGCAGACAGACGCGTACGCCTACCCGAACGGCACCGACCAGGCCCCTGACGCCACCGCGGCGGCCCGCCTCGCGCTCGTCGCCGAGGCGACCGGGCTCGACCCGCGCGACTTCGGCGGTCACGACCTGCTCGGCGACCTCATGACGTACGTCTGCCCCAGCGGCCTGGAGGCGCCCGAACCGGTGCCGGGCTGCTTCACCAAGGGCGACTTCCGGACCGCCTTCCAGTCCGAGGGCCAGGCGCTTGCCGTCATCGCCCTGCTCAACGGCGGGGTGACGCCCCCGGCCGACGCGGTCAGCCGGCTCACGGTCCTCCAGTGCGAGGACGGCGGGTTCAGCACGATCTTCATCAGGGCCGGTGACTGGTGCGACAGCGACGCCAGTTCGACCGGACTGATCACGCTGGCCCTGAAGCTGGCGGGCGGTCACGACGCGACGGTCGCCAAGGGCCGGGAGTGGCTGAAGAAGTCCCAGCTCCCGACGGGCGGCTGGCCCGCGGCCTCGTACATGACCGTCGGCAGCGCGCACCCCACCGCCTGGGCGGCCCAGGCCCTGCGCGCCTTCGGCGACACCGCCCAGGCGGACGCGGGCGTCTCGTGGCTCTCCCGGCAGCAACTGCCGGACGGGGCCTTCGCCTTCGAGGAAGGCGCGACCGACCCGCTGCTCTTCGCGACGGCATCGGCGGCGATCGCGGGGGCGAAGACGGACTTGGTGGCGGTGACGACGAAGACGGCGACGCCTACGCCTACTCCGACACCCACGCCTACGCCGACCCCGACGCCCACTCCGACGCCGACACCCACTCCCACGCCCACCCCCGCGCCGGGTGACGGGCCGGACCTGCGGAAGGGCACGGCGTACCTCACCGGCCCCGCCCGCCTCCTCCAGGGCCGCTACTACGAGAACGCCCCCGGCAGCGGCTTCGCCGACTTCGGCCTGACGATCGACGGCGCGTACGCCCTCGCCGCCACGGGCGAGGACAACGCGGCCCTGCGCGCGATCGTCGACTTCCTGGACAAGGGCGGCAAGGACGGCACCGGCCGGACCGTGCACGACTGGACCAAGATCGGTACCAAGTACGCGGGCGGCGGCTCCATCGGCAAGGCGGCGCTCCTGGCCGAGACCGTCGGCCGCGACCCGCGCGCCTTCGGCGGCAAGGACCTGATCGCCGCGCTCGCCACGGCGGTCTGCCCCGCCAAGACCCCGGCACCGGACCGCTCCTGCGCCGCCAAGGGCGCCTACACCAACGCCACGTCCGTCTTCTCCCAGTCCCTGGGCGTCATCGCCCAGATCCGGGCCGGCGAGGCGGCCGCGGCGGCCGAACCCGTCGCGTACCTGAAGAGCCTTCAGGAGCCGTCGGGCGCCTGGCCGAGCCTGATCGGGGAGCCGAGCCAGGCCGAGGTGGACTCCA
The DNA here is from genome assembly GCF_042718575.1 of Streptomyces sp. NPDC058579. Taxonomy (NCBI): domain Bacteria; kingdom Bacillati; phylum Actinomycetota; class Actinomycetes; order Kitasatosporales; family Streptomycetaceae; genus Streptomyces; species Streptomyces sp. NPDC058579. Next base: position 464,954 of record NZ_JBHXPI010000002.1, on the reverse strand, counting down.
CCGCGATGGCCGTCATGGCCCTCGACCTCCTCCCGGACGCCGCCTCGCAGGCGGCCGTTGACAAGGCGCTGGCCTGGCTGGCCGGCCAGCAGAAGGAGGACGGCGGCTTCCCCGGCGCCTCCGGCAACTCCGTGAACTCTGCGGCGCTCGCGGTCCAGGGCATGTCCCTCGACGCCGACGCGTACAAGGCGCCGATCGCGAAGGCGCGGAAGTTCCTGGCCTCGCAGCAGAACGCCGACGGCGGTTTCAACGTGGCCAAGGGCGGCCAGGCCGGCTCGGACGTCCGCGCCTCGACCCAGGCGGTGGGCGGTACGACCGGCATCTCCTTCGGCCTGCTCAGCCGCAGTCTGGACGGTACGACCCCGCAGCCCGAGCCGACCCCGACGAAGACCACGCCGACGGGGAACCCCACGGACGATCCGACGGACGACCCGACGGGCAACCCCACCGGCAACCCCACCGCCACGCCGACGGACGACCCCACGGCGAGCCCGTCGGTGACCCCGTCCGCGACGTCGACCGGGCCCGTGATCATCACCCCGGGCGAGGCGTCCGGGGGAGGCAGCACCACGAGCGGCGGCGCCGCCGGCACGTCCGGCAGCGGCAGCGGCACTTCCACCGGCACCAGCACTGGCACCGGCACCTCGACGCACGGCGATGGCGGCGGCCTCGCCTCCACGGGCGGTCAGGTGGCGGCGCTCGGCGCGGGCGCGGCCGTGCTGGTGTCCGGCGGCTGGCTCGTCACCGTCACCGCGCGCAAGCGCCGCAGCACCACCACGGGAGCCCAGCGATGAAGACACGCATCCCCCGCGCCCTCACCCGGCTCACGGCAGCCCTCGGCCTGACGGTGGCGGCCCTGGCCACCGCTGTAAGCCCTGCCGGGGCGACCCCTCAGCCGATGGGCCGGTGCACCACCACCTCCGGCGCGGTCCTCGCGGTCGACTTCAGCCGCTGGGGCGGCCCGATCCTTCGCTCGTGCGGCACGACGCCCACGACCGGGTACGAGCTCCTCAACCAGGGCGGCTGGCGCACCACCGGCACCGGTCACGACGGCCCCGCCTTCATCTGCCGGATCGGCTACAGCGGTCACCAGGGCGGCAAGCAATTCCCGACGCCGGAGCAGGACGACTGCGTGCTGACGCCGCCGGCCTCCGCGTACTGGTCGTACTGGCACGCCAACCCGGGCCAGAACACCTGGGAGTACAGCCAGCTCGGCGCCATGCTCTACAAGCCCAAGCCGGGCAGCGTCGACCTGTGGATCTTCGGCGGTACGAACATCGAGGGCACCCAGGGCCGTCCCACGGTCACCCCCGATCAGCTCCGCGCGCACAACACCAAGCCGACCGGCGGCGCGAAGCCCACCCCGCAGGACACCCGGACCGCGCCGCCTGTCCCGCCCGGCACGGACACCGGCCCGGCCCCCGAGGAGCCCCTGCCCACCCCGCCGCCCGCGGACCCGACGCGGACGCCCGACCAGGCACCGACGACGGCGCCCACCCCCGTCACGCCGCCGGCGTCGGCGTCGACGTCGACGGGTCCGACGCCTAGCGGCACGTCGAGCGCCTCGGCCGCGCCTCCGTCACCGGGGTCCACCCCGTCCGGCACCGGTACGCCGACGGCCTCCGGCAAGCGGGTAGTCGACGCCGCTCCGGCGGCGGACGCGCGGCACGACGCGGGTTCGTACCTGCCCGCGATCGCCACCGGCGGTCTCGTGGTGCTGATCGGCGCCGCCGCCTTCGCGGCCCGGCGCGCACGTGGGCGTACGGGGTAACGCGTGGCCCGCACCACCACGGCCCCGGCGACGCCGCCCGTGCCCGGTTCCAGACCGGACACGGGCGGCCGCCGCCTGCCCCGTACCCTGCACCCCGTCGCCTGGTGGATCTGGGCCCTGGCCCTCGCCACGGCCGTCAGCCGCACCAACAACCCGCTGCTGCTCTTCCTCGTGCTCGCCGTCCTCGGCTACGTGATCACGGCGCGGCGCACCGAGGCGCCCTGGGCCCGCGGGTTCAAGTACTACCTGTATCTCGCGCTGACCGTCGTCGCGATCCGGGTCGTCTTCCGGGCGGTCTTCGCCACCGGCATCACACCCCACGACCACTTCCTCTTCTCGCTGCCCCACATCCCCACCCCCGACTGGTACGCGGGCATCCAACTCGGCGGCCCCGTCTCGCTGGAGGCGCTCCTCTCCGCCGCCACCGACGGACTGCGGCTCGCCTGCATGCTGTGCTGCATCGGCGCCGCGAACACCCTCGCCAATCCCAAGCGGGCGCTGCGCGTGCTGCCGGGTGCGCTGTACGAACTCGGGGTCGCCGTCACGGTCTCCATCAGCGTGGCGCCGCAACTGGTGCAGAGCGTCCAACGGGTGCACAAGGCACGGCGGTTGCGGGCCGGCCGGGCCAAGGGGCTGCGGGCGCTGCGCGGCATCGTCGTCCCGGTCCTGGAGGACGCCCTCGAACGCTCGCTGCGTCTCGCGGCGGCCATGGACTCCCGTGGTTACGGGCGCGCCGGCACCGCCACCCGTCGCTCGCGCCGGGCCACGGGCGCGCTGATGCTGGCGGGCATGTGCGGACTGTGCGCGGGGGCGTACGGTCTGCTCGACGCGACCGCTCCGACAGTGCTCGGCCTGCCGGCCATGGGGGCCGGGGCGCTGCTCTGCTTCGCCGGGCTGCGGCTCGGCGGCCGTCGCGTCACCCGGACCACGTACCGGCCCGATCCATGGCGCTTCCCGGAATGGGCGGTGGCGGGCTGCGGTGTGCTGTCGGCGGTGCTTCTCTTCAGCAACGCCGGGTTCAACGCGGCCGAGCTCAACCCCTCGATCTACCCGCTCAGTTGGCCGACGCTGCCGCCGGTCCCGGCCGCCGCGATCCTGCTCGCGGGCGCCGCCGGCTTCCTGTCCCCGCCGCCGACCCCGCCGACGAGGCCGTCCTCGCCGCCCTCCCCCGCAGCTCCCGCACTCCCCGCGTCGCGCCGCACCAAGGAAGAAGCCGGAACCACGTGATCACCTTCGACCAGGTCACCGTCCACTACGAGGACACCGACGGTCCGGTCCTGCGGGACGTGAACCTCCATGTGGAGGAGGGCGAGTTGTGTCTCGTGGTGGGCCACACGGGCGTGGGCAAGTCCACGCTCCTCGGCGCCGTCAACGGCCTCGTGCCGCACTTCACCGGAGGCACGCTGTACGGCCGCGTCACGGTCGACGGCCGGGACACGGCGGACCACCCGCCGCGCGAACTCGCCGACGTCGTGGGCGTGGTGGGCCAGGACCCGATCGACGGGTTCGTCACCGACACGGTCGAGGAGGAACTCGCGTACGCCATGGAGCAGTTGGCGATCCCGCCGGCCACCATGCGCAAGCGCGTCGAGGAGACGCTCGATCTGCTGGGGCTCGCCGATCTGCGCCACCGCGCCCTGTACGAACTCTCCGGCGGCCAGCAGCAGCGCGTCGCGATCGGCTCCGTCCTCACGGCCCACCCGCGCGTCCTGGTCCTGGACGAGCCCACCTCGGCCCTGGACCCGACCGCCGCCGAGGAGGTACTGGCCGCGGTCACCCGCCTGGTCCACGACCTGGGCGTCACCGTCCTCCTCGCCGAACACCGCCTGGAGCGCGTCGTCCAGTACGCCGACCGGGTCATCCACCTCCCCGGCGACGGCCGTGTCGTCTCGGGTCCGCCCGCCGACATCTTCCGTACGTCGTCCATCGCACCGCCCATCGTGGAACTCGGCCGCGCCGCCGGCTGGTCGCCGCTGCCCCTGTCCATCCGAGACGCCCGCCGCGCGGCGGCCCCACTACGCACCCGACTGGCCGACACGACACCGGCACCGGTACGCCCCGCCCCTGCCTCCGAACAGACAGCCGATCAAGGCGAGTTGCTGACAGCGAAGGGGATCACGGTGACGTACCACGGTGTCCCCGCCGTCCGCGAGGTGGACCTGAGCCTGCGGGGCGGCGAGATCACCGCGCTCATGGGCCGCAACGGCTCCGGCAAGTCGTCCCTGCTCTGGGCGCTGCAGGGCTCGGGCCCTCGCGCGGCCGGCTCGGTACAGGTCGCGGCGAACGGGCACGAGCACGGGCGCCGACACGGGGAAACCGCGGACCCCCGGAAGCTGTCCGCCGCCGAGGCGAGGCAGCTGGTCGGCCTGGTCCCGCAGACCCCGACCGACCTGCTCTACCTGGAGACGGTCAAGCAGGAACTGGACCAGGCGGACACCGAGTCGGGCCACCCGGCGACGGCCCGGGACATCCTGGACCGGCTGGCCCCCGGCATCCCCGACACGACCCACCCGCGCGACCTCTCCGAGGGCCAGAAACTCGCGCTGGTCCTGGCGATCCAACTGTCCGCCGCGCCCCGGGTCCTGCTGCTCGACGAACCCACCCGGGGTCTCGACTACCGGGCCAAGAACCAGCTGATCCGGATCGTCGACGAGCTGGCGGCCGAGGGCCGCGCCGTCGTGATCTCCACCCACGACGTCGAGTTCGTGGCCCGCGCGGCCGACCGGGTGGTCGTGATGGCGGAGGGCGACGTCGTCGCCGACGGCCCGACGGCCGAAGTGATCGTCGCGTCACCGGTGTTCGCCCCGCAGACGGCGAAGATCCTGGCGCCGCTCCCGTACCTCACGGTCGACCAGCTGACGACGGCACTGGCCGCAGCGGAATCGGACGCGGGCGAATGAGCACACACGCCGCCGCCATCCGCATCGGCCCCCGCGCGGGTCTCGTCATCGCCATGGCGGCCTTCCTCGGGGTCGTGGCGTTCTTCTGGCCGTTCCTCGTGGCCCCCGGCAAGCTGGGCGCGAACTACGCCCCGCCACTGATCTTCGGGGTGCTCCTGGTGATCGTCCTGAGCGTGGTGATCTCCGAGATCGCCGAGGGCGGCATCAACTCCAAGGCGCTGGCGATGCTGGGCGTGCTCTCGGCCGTGAACGCCGCCATCCGCCCGCTGGGCGCGGGGACGGCAGGCATCGAGACGGTCTTCTTCATCCTGGTCCTGGCGGGCCGGGTGTTCGGCCCCGGCTTCGGCTTCACCCTCGGGTGCACCTCGCTGTTCGCGTCGGCGCTGATCACGGGCGGTGTGGGCCCCTGGATGCCGTACCAGATGTTCGGCTGCGCCTTCGTCGGCATGCTGGCGGGCTACCTCCCGAAGGCCACCGGCCGCAAGGAGATCCTCCTGCTCGCGGTCTACGGCTCGCTCTCCGGCTATCTGTTCGGCTTCCTCCTCAACCTCTCGTTCTGGCCGTTCGCGCTGGACCCGAACAGCTCGATCGCGTACCTGCCGGGGCTGCCGTTCACCGAGCAGTTCCAGCGCTACATCGCCTTCGACCTGGCGACCTCGCTCGGCTGGGACACCGGCCGCGCGGTCACCAACTTCGTCTGCGTCACGCTCGCGGGCCCGGCCGTCCTCACGGTCTTCCGGCGCGCCGCCCGCAAGGCCCGATTCCAGGCCCCGGTCCGCTTCAAGAGCCACGATCACTGACCCACGCTCACTGACCCGAAAGGACACCACACCCATGCACCGTTCGACTCTCCTCCGCCGCGCCGCCGTCACCACCACCGCCCTCGGCCTGGCCCTCACGACCGCCCCGACCGCGGCGCAGGCCCACTCCGCGCCGTACACGAACGCGCCGGTGCGCGTCACCGTCACCGTCCAGGGCCCCGACGGCCTGCTCTTCAAGGGCAAGGTCACCACGAGAGGCCACGACGTGACGACGGCCACCGGCGGCACCCACAAGTGCGACGGCACCAACGGCAACGCCCACCCGACGAAGGTCCCGACCCCGACGGCGGCCCTCGACGACGCCGCCAAGCGGAACTACTTCGCCTGGGACGGCACCTGGTACGCCTCCTTCGACGACTTCTCGGTCGACACCATCAAGAACGTCAACGGCGGCGGCTCGGCCTACTGGAACATAGCGGTGAACGGCACCCCGACCCCGGTCGGCGGCTGCCAGTTCAAGCTCTCCCACGGCGACCAGGTCTCCTTCACCTGGACGACGTTCTAGCGGCTACCGAAGACGTGTGCCTCCGCCTCCCCCGGATGCGTCCGGGGGAGGCGGAGGCGCGGAGTCAACGACTGCCGCTACCCCTTACCGTCGGTGAGGTACCGCCGGAAGAAGGCGTCGATGTATGCCGCGCCGGCGTGGCGCTGGGCGGCTTCGGTCAGCTGGGGCTCGTAGGGGGAGCCACCGGGGTCGGTGCACTGACCGGGGCGGGCGGCGTCGTGGACGGCGTCGTCCCAGGCCGCGACCTCTCCGCTCTCCGGCGACCACTGGGTGTGGAAGTAGTTGTGGTTGGCACCGCGCATCTCCCACTGCTGGAACCCGGCGGAGCTCTTCGCCGTCGCTTCGGCGGCGAAGGAGAGCGCCTCACGGCCCACGTGCCCGTCGCAGGTCCCGCGGATCACGGCCAGGGGCGTCTTCGTGATCTCGTACGCGGTCATGTCCTCGGTCATGACGTTGTACGCGGGCGCCAGTGCCAGGACCGACCTGACCTTGACGCCGGCGGGCCACTGGTCCTTGTGCCGGTCCGCCGCGTGCCAGGTCGCGCCCGCGCCGCCGCGCGAATGCCCCATGGTGCCGACCCTGTTCAGGTCGACGTGGCGCCGGAAGTCGACGCGTTGCGGCTTGCCCGTGACCGCGTCGCGGAAGGCATCGGCGAGACCGCCGCGACCGGAGGCGTTGAGCTGCTGCCACAGGGCGAGGTGCTTGTTGATCAGGTCGGCCCGCGCGGAGGCGTTCTCGTCGCCCGAGACCGACGAGGCGTTGATGCCGTTGGCGCGAATGGACACCACGATGAAGCCGTTGCGGGCCAGCTTCTCGCCGAGGTAGTCGTAGCCCCGGTCGTTGGCGATGGGCCGGATGCCGGGGGCACAGGGCCAGCTGAACAGCTTCTTGTCGGCGGCCGCGTACGCGTCCCAGTCGCCGGCCTTCTCGGCGGCGGTGCGGTCCGCCTCCGCCGAGCGGTCCGCACAGGTCTCGTGCAAGCCGTGCAGCTGGACGACGAGGGGGCGCGGCGTGGTGCCGAGGTCCTTCGGGTAGTGCACGGTCGCGGCGATCTCGACCGGTTCCCCGGTTCCCGGCAGCCGATAGGCCTGGTCACCCAGGTTGTACGTGACGCTGCCTACGCCCTTTGTCCCCTGGGCCGGAACGCCTGGGGTCGCGGCGGACGCGGCGGTCCCCGCCAGGGCCTGCGGGAGGACGAGGGCCACCGTGGACACTGCGAGTGTGCAGGATCGGAGCATGGTGTTGCCGTGGTGCTTCAAAGACGGTCTCCATGAGGGGTCAACGGTGCTGCCTGCGAATGTCGTTACGACAGAGCGCTCGACGAGGCCGGAGGTTGCCCGGCCGGCGGATTCCGAGCTCAGGCGTCGCGCCTGAGGGTCTTCCGGATCCAGTCCGCGTAGGCGGGCACGTCGGTATAGAGGCCCGGTCCGGCCGAGCACGCGACCCCTGGGGCTCCCGGACCCGAGGTGGCCCCGATGAGCTCCCAACGCCCGTGCCTGCCCTTCTGCAGCTGCGGGCCGCCGGAGTCCCCGCGGCACGCCATGGCCTCGGGCACACGGCTGATCGTGCACAGCCGGGTCCGGCCGGCGTAGCCCGGGGCACACTCGCTGTCGGCGCCCCGCCGCGTCTCGAGCTCCTGCAACCGCTCCGCGAACTTCAGTTCGGCGTCGACGGTGGTGCCGAATCCCAGGATCCGGGTGGGGGTGCCGGGCCGCCCGACCCGCTCGGCGATCCGGATGGGCTCCTCGGTGACCGGGCGGTCGAGGCGGACCAGCGCGATGTCGTCCTTGTTGGCGGCCTTTCCGTCGCCGTTCGCGTAGCCGGGGTGAACGACGATCCGATCGATGGCCCGGACTGTTCCCCCGGACTTCCGCCGCTCGCTGCCGATCCGGACGATCCCGTCCAGCTCGAGGCCGTCGCCCCGCACGCAGTGGGCTGCCGTCAGCACCCACCGCGGATCGATCAACGACGCCCCGCAGGAGCCGTCGTACAGCCCGTGCTTCGGCGCCGACTCCGGGATCGATGCCATGAACGGGTAACGCTCCGTGGAATCGGTCCCGTTGACAATCGCTCCGGCGCTGCCGGCCATCAGGGTGGCGCAGGTCGCGACGGCGAGAGCACCGACGGCAGTGGTACGCGCCGCACGGCGGCCGACCGACTTCATGCTGAACACAGGGGGAGTCCTTCCCTCGTGGATCCGGATGGATCCGGATGGGTTCCGGATGGGTCCGTTCCACCCTGCTCGCCTCAAGATCCACCGGACCATCCGGCCAGCGGCCCGAACGAGGTAGGGGTAACCCCCTCCCCCGTACCGGGGGTGTCCCCTGGTGGAAGTCGGTGGGACACCCCAGCGCGGTCCGCGCCCCAGCACACGAAGATCACTTCATCGGCTCAGGAAGCCGCCGCATTCGAGGAGTGATCAGCATGGACGGACACAAGAAGACGATCGGCCGGCGACGATTGCTCTCTCTCGCAGGCGCGCTCGCCGCCACGCCACTGGCCGCCCCGGCGGCTTCAGCGGCACCGGCCGCGGGAGGGACCTCTCCCGCATCCGCCGCGACGAACCGGGAAGCAGCCGTCGTACGGTCCCTGGAACGGGCCGCGCACCCGTTGCGCTCCCCGGAACCCGGCGGCCGGAGCGGGGACCTGCGCGCGCTGAGCACCATGGTCGGGGAAGCGAAGGTGGTGGGTCTCGGCGAGGCCACGCACGGTTCGCACGAGTTCTTCGCCATGAAGGAACGCGTCTTCCGACACCTGGTCGAGAAACGCGGATTCACCACCTTCGCCCTGGAGATGAGCTGGTCGGCGGGGCTCAGGATCGACGAATACCTCCAGGGAGGTCCCGGCGACCCGCGCGGGATCGCGCGGGAGACCCTGGCCGGATCCCCCTGGGAGCGCTCGGAGTTCGTCAGCCTGATCGGCTGGATGCGCGCATACAACGACCGCCACCCCGACCATCGGGTCCATTTCATGGGGGACGACCTCGGGGCGCCGAAGCTGGGCGACCACGTCTTCGAGCGCGTCCTGTCGTCCGTCCGCACCACCCGGCCGGAGGCGCTGCCCCGACTTACCGAGCTGTACGCCGGGCTGCGCCCCTTCGACGACATCTTCGGCTACCTCCGCAAGCCGGTCGCCGAACGCGAGGAGAACGCCGCACGCGCGCAGGAGGCACTCGACCTGATCGCCGAGGACCAGGAGGGCGGCGGCGACGCCCACGCGTGGACGGTGCAGCACGCCCGGAACATCGCGCAGACCTTCGCCTTCGCCACCGTCGACCTCGCCGACCCGGCCTCGGTCACCGCCGCCGAGCGCCTGCGCGACCAGGCCATGGCCGACAACGTGCTCTGGTGGCACCGCCAGACCGGCCACAAGATGCTGCTGTCGGCCCACAACGGCCACGTCGGGTACCTGTCCACCCACCCGGACATGTACCCGCGGACGCAGGGCGCCGTGCTGCGCGACAGCCTGGGCCGCGACTACGCCGCGATCGGCTTCAGCTTCGCCGGGGGCTCCTTCCTCACCAAGGACACGTCCCTCGACGGGGACTGGAGGCCGGTCACCGTCCCGGCAGCACGCCCTGGCATGAACGAGCACATCCTGGACAGGGTCGCGTACCGGGACTTCTACCTCGACCTGCGGACCGCACCAGGCGCGGCCCGCGCCTGGCTCGACCGCGCCCGGCCGGTCCACGACGCCGGCTCGACCTTCACCCCTGATCCCCTGCCGACCCTCGCCCTCGGCCGGGCCTACGACATCCTCATCCACTTCCACCGGGTCCGGGCGGCCGAAGAGGTTCAGTGCTCACAGAGGGAGAATTCCCGTTCGTAGAGCTGCTCGTTGTGTTCGTCGACGAAGAACTTGCGTTCCCGCATGAGCTGTTCGCGGTGGTCCTTGGCCTGTTCGAGCGTCATGGTCGAGGTGTCGGACCACGGTTGCTGCGGTGGCACATCGGATGTCGAGACGATCTTCTCCGACGGGTCGACCAGGAAGAACGCGAGGATCTTGCGGTGTCCCGGGCGCGTGGGGTCCGTGAGGCGGAACGAGTCGACGCGGTGTTGCAGGATGTTCGGGAACGCCAGGCAGCGGCCCGCCGGTGTCGGCGCCGATCCCAACAGCTGGTTCAGCGCGTCTTCGTCCTCCAGACCGTAGACCTCGCGCAGGCCGTCGTCGTCGTTCTGTTCGTAGCGCGGGTCGTCGAGTGCCGCCCGGAAACCCAGCCGGCTCTCGGTGATGTTCTCGCTGTCCCAGTAGTAGATGCCGGTCGAGACGATCCGCTCGTTCAGCATCCCCTCGACATGCCAGGAGCCGCCCTCGTACTCGGGCTTCTCCGGGGTGAGATGCACGGTGGCGAGCTTGACGATGACCTGAAGACGGCGGCCGCGCAGGTCGACCCGGGCGGATTCGTCGGGCGCCTCGGGCAGGGTGAAGGCCGGGGCGTCCGGGATGACCGGGCGGCGGGTGTCCCACCACTCCTCCTGGGCGTCCGTCCAGGCGTCGATGGCGTCCGCGTGGGCCCCGGCATCGCTGTAGTCGGACTTCTTCGGATACTCCGGTTCCGAGTCGTACCACCCGTAGGGATCGGCCTCGATCCGCAGGGGCCGCGGATGGCGCAGATCGGTGAGCACGTTCTCCAGCAGCGGGCGCATACGCGCGAACAAGTCCGGCAGGACGGAGGCCAGTTCGCGATGAGTCTCGGGGTGGACGTTGTTGACGTACGAACGGAAGGCGACCTCGCCGTCGCCGCTGACGTCGACGTCCGTGGGCAGCCACTGGAACTGCTCCGAGAACTCGTACTTCGAGTAGCGGTCCGTCGGGTTCTCCCAAGCCCGCTCAGGCGCGCCGCTCACGCCTTTCACCAGGCAGAACAATGAGGGGTGAACCAGATCCAGGACCTGCCCGTCGGATCCGGGATGCCAGTCCCGTTCCGCGTCGGGAACCTCTTCCAGAACCCGGACCGCCTCGCGCAGCCGGGATCGAAGCTTGTCGTCGACCAGGGCGTCCGACTGCCACACCCCGTCGACGGCGGACACCTCGATGCCGGTTCGTCCGTCCCGCAGCGCGGCGTAGTGCGCGAGTTCGGCAAGCACGTAGCGGACCTGCGCTTCGGTGAGGCCCTGGTCGACCGCTTCTCGCGTCCACCTGGAGACGATGTCGGCGTCGTTCATCTTGTCGAACCACTCCGGCTTCGCCCGGATGTGCGCGCTGCACCGCATGATCTCGAGCTCCCGAAGCGTTCGGGGCTTCGCGAACGCCAGGGAACGGGAGGCGTTGAAGGGCAGCGGAAAAGCAGACAGGCCGGTCACTCTCGTGATCCCTACAGTCGGTGTCAGGTGGCGGGAACGATAGCTGAGGGCACTGACACCGCAGCGTCCCCCCGGACACACGAAAGGCCCCCCTCTCACGGATGAGAGAACGACCTCCGACCTGCGTTTCCGCACAGTCGGGACGACAGGATTTGAACCTGCGACCCCTTGACCCCCAGGAATAGGGGCCATGGGGATTGTCGTGACATAACGAACGAATTCTGGGCGCGAGTTGCGCTTGAACACCCAGGCCGTTCACCGCCGCGCACACTGTGTGGTCCCCAACTGGTCCCCACCTGCCGCCAGGCTGGAACACGGGTGAGGAGCGCGAAGGCGGCCGAGGACCCCGTGCACGGTCTGTCCCGCCAGTCACACCGGCTCGCCGGTGTCCCTCGCGTGAGCCCTCTCGCGCACCGTACTCACGGCCGGCGCCGAGGGACGAGCCACACGGGCGACTTATCGTTCTCCCCGGCCGCGGCGACCACTCGGGCCGTGTCCACCTCTCACCCGCCGGCCGCGGAAGAGGATGTACCGCCCTGCTCCGCGCCTCGAGGCCCGACGTCGCCGCCCTCCTGCGCCGGACCGAACGCATTGTCCCGCGGCCGGGAGGGCGAGCGCCTCGCCCTGGACGCCCTCGTCTCCCAGATCATGGATCTACGTCCATCCCCCTGACCCGCAGCGGTGGGAACCTTGTGTAGTGGTTCAGACGCGTACCGTGAAAGCCAGGAGCCCCGGCCGCGGGGAGGTGCTACAACTGGGGTTGTGAGCCCGTCTCGTCTATCGTGCCCGGCGTACCGGTGCGGTCGAACCTAGGCAGAAGATTCGGAAGCGTCGCCGGACAGGTCTTCGTCCTTCAGGTGGCGATCGTGGTGCTGCTCGCCGCCGGGGCCCTCCTGGCTCTGCTGCTGCAGTCGCGGTACGACATCGACCGTGAAGCGCGCAACCGGTCGGTTTCCGTGGCTCAGACCTTTGCGAACTCCCTGGGCCTGCAGGACGCGCTGAGTTCGCCGGACCCGTCCGCGATCCTGCAGCCCCTCGCCGAGGAGACACGCAAGGACGCAGGCGTGGACTTCATCGTGGTGATGGACACGAACGGCATCCGCTACAGCCACCCCCAGCCCGACCGCATCGGCGAGCGGTTCGTCGGCACGATCGAGCCCTCACTCGCCGGCGAGGTGTACACCGAGAGTGTGGAGGGGCCGCTCGGTAAGGAGATCCAGGCGATCGTCCCGGTCACCTCGCCCGACGGTGAGGTTGTCGCCCTGGTATCGGCAGGTCTGACGGTGGCGAGCGTGACCGGCATCGCCGACCGTCAGCTTCCGGTCATCCTCCTGGCCATCGCCATCGGTCTGGCTCTGGCCACCGTCGGCACGGCGCTGATCAGCCGAAGACTGCGCCGCCAGACCCACGGGCTCGGCACGCAGGAGATGACCCGCATGTACGAGCACCACGACGCGGTGCTCCACTCCGTCCGCGAAGGGGTGCTGATCACGGACGGCGACGGACTGCTACTCCTGGCGAACGACGAGGCCGGACGACTGCTCGGCCTGCCGGACGACGCCGAAGGACGCCCCGTCGACGAGGTCGGCATGGATCGCCGAATGGCGGAGCTGCTGCTGTCCGGCCGGGTGGCCACCGACGAGGTGCTGGAGGCCGGGGACCGGCTGCTCGTGGTCAATCAGCGGCCCACGCGCCCGCATGGCTCGGCGGTCACCATCCGCGACTCCACCGAGATGCAGCTCCTGAGCAGCCGGGCGGAGACGGCCCGCAAGCGGCTCAAGCTGCTGTACGACGCCGGGGGTGACATCGGCACCACCCTCGACGTGGTCCGCACCGCGAAGGAACTGGCCGACGTCGCCGTTCCCCAGTTCGCGGACTTCGTCACGGTCGACCTGGCCGACCCGGTACTGAAGGGCGACGAGCCCGGCCCGGGCGCCGACATGCGGCGCACGGCGGTCAGCGGCATCCGATCCGATCACCCGCTGTACCCGCTCGGCGCACTGATCGACTTCCTGCCGTCCACACCGCAGGCCCGTGGCTACGGTACGGGCACGACCGAACTCGTACCCGATCTCCATGACGCGCCGGGCTGGCACGCCCAGGACCCGCTGCGGACGTCCCGGATCGTCGACTACGGCATCCACTCGCTCATCGCGGCTCCGCTGAAAGCCAGAGGTGTCGTGCTCGGGATCGTCAACTTCTGGCGGTCGCAGAAGCCGGAACCGTTCGACGACGACGACCTGTCCCTGGCCGAGGAGCTTGTCGGCCGCGCCGCGGTCACCATGGACAACGCCCGCCGCTACACCCGCGAACACAATCTCGCCGTGACGCTCCAGCGCAGCCTGCTGCCGCAGGATCTGCCCGAGCAGAGCGCGGTGGACGTCGCGCACTTCTACCAGCCCGCCCAGTCCGGAGTGGGCGGGGACTGGTTCGACGTGATCCCGCTGTCGGGCAGCCGCGTCGGGCTCGTCGTCGGAGACGTCGTCGGGCACGGCCTGCACGCCGCGGCCACCATGGGGCGGCTGCGCACGGCCGTGCACAACTTCTCCTCCTTGGATCTGCCGCCCGACGAACTCCTCGCCCGTCTCGACAACCTCGTCCAGCGCATGGACCAGGAAGGCGACAGCGCGCCCTCGGACGGCGGTGTCCTGGGCGCGACCTGCCTGTACGCCGTCTACGACCCGGTCTCGCAGAACTGCACCATGGCGCGGGCAGGGCACATGCCACCGCTCGTGGTCGCCCCGGACGGCACGACGACGATCTCGGAACTGCCGGCCGGTCCCCCGCTGGGGCTGGGAGGCATGCCCTTCGAGAGCATGGAACTGCACATGGCGGAAGGCAGTCAGCTCGTCCTGTACACCGACGGGCTGGTCGAGGAGCGGAGCCGGGACATTTCAGAGGGCTTGGAAAGGCTGCGCACGGCGCTGAGCCACCCCGACCGAGACCCGCAAGCCAGCCGCCGCGCCGTACTCGACGCCCTGCTCCCCGTCCGGCCGGCCGACGACATCGCGCTGCTCATCGCCCGGACACGGACTCTGGGCCCCAGCCGGGTCGCAGAGTGGGACGTACCGTTCGACCCGAGCGAGGTCGGCGCCGTGCGCGGCCTCGCGGCCGAGCAACTCGAGGAGTGGGGCCTGGAGGAACTCGCCTTCACCACAGAACTGATCCTCAGCGAGCTCATCACCAACGCCATAAGGTACGCCGCCGCGCCAGTTCGCGTTCGTCTGTTGCGCGATCGCACTCTGACCTGCGAGGTGTGGGACGGCAGCAGTACCGCCCCGCATCTGCGGTACGCCGCCACCACGGACGAGGGAGGCCGCGGACTGTTCCTGGTGGCCCAGCTCAGCGAGCACTGGGGCACCCGGTACACACCGGAAGGCAAGGTCATCTGGGCCGAACAGGTCCTGCCCGCCGCTGGCAGTGCCCTCTCCTAGACCGCAGTTGTCCTGCTGACCGCCGTCGCCCTCAGGACGCGCCCGTCGGACAGACGATCGGGTCGGCGTGGTGCCCGAGTGCCGTTGCGGGAGTTGCCGCCGTTCTTCCCGACCGGGTCAAGGTGCGCTCTGACCGGTCGAGTGCACTGGTCCCCGAATGGTCCCCACCGGCGTCACACGGCACTCTCATCAGCCGGTCGGCGAAGATCACCGCCGCAGGCGCGGCCCTCTCGGCACACCTCAGCGTGCTCCGCGCGCCGCGCTCCCTGCCGAGTCCCATCCTGGTCGCCCGCTGACGCGGTCAAGGCGAGTTGGTCCCGAAGTGGTCCCCAAAAACGATCGAGGGGCCGTTTCAGATCTCTCTGGACCTAATCAGGGCGCAGGGAGTGTACGTGCCGACTCTTCGCGCACCGGCGCGCACACCGTGTGGTCCCCAACTGGTCCCCAGCTCGTGTCCTGTCTGAGCCCCACGCATGTCCGTGATGCGCCCGAGCGGCAACGGGGCTGCCGTGTGAAAAGCAGCGTCTGCTTCCGTAACCAGGGGCGGCCAGTGGGTCGCGAGGTGACCTCGATTGCGGTCGGCGAGCTCGCGCACCATCGGCTCAGGGCCGCGCTCTGCGAGGAGCAGCGCAGATCAGTGGGCAAGGACGTCGCCAGTGTGGGAGATGGCCGGCACGTTGAAGGTGCCGATGCCGGGCCTGCGCTGGTGCCGAGCTGGATGCCGGTGGCGGAGGCGTGGGCGCTGGCGGACGACGTCCACCTCGCCCAGGGCGTGCTCTGCGTGCGCTGCACGCTCTCCGCCGTCGACAACAACCGCCTGGTCATCACGACACCGAAGACCCGGTCGAGCAGAGGCTGGATCGCCAACTCACCCCGCGTCGCCACAGCCCTCCGCCGGCGTTCCGCTCACCGTGGTCTCCAAGATGCTGCGACACTCCACCCTGTCGACGACCGCTAACCTCTACAGCCACCTCACCCAACAGGCCGCACACCAGGCCGTCGACACCATCGACCACGTCCTCAGCGGAGCCCAGCAGACGGCGGTCCGTACGGACCGGCCCGTGTGGCTGCGACCACCGCGCGGCCACATCCGCCGCCTCCGCGCAGCCCTCCACAGGCTTCACTCTCCCGCACCAACTGCCAACAGCACCCTGGCGAACCAGCCACGCCCCGGGTATGCGACCACACTGCGACCACCACGCCCCCGGACGCACCAAAGGCCGCCCTCTCATGGATGAGAGAACGGCCTCCGACCTGCGTTTCCGCACAGTCGGGACGACAGGATTTGAACCTGCGACCCCTTGACCCCCAGTCAAGTGCGCTACCAAGCTGCGCCACGTCCCGATGCCCGTCTGACCTGGGGTTTCCCCCGGCCGCACGCGCATGAGAACAATACCGCACTTCCACGGGTGGTCACGAACCGCTTTACGGGTTGACCTCAAGCAAGCTTGAGGTTGCACCGTGGGTGGCATGACGAACACGGACATCGACCGGCTCCACGGCCTCATGGGCCTGATGACCGGTGACGAGAAGCACTCGCCCGCCGCCACCTCCACCCTCGACGCGCTCTGGGTGCTCTACGACCGGGTGCTGCGGGTGTCGCCCGAGACCGTGGGGCGGGCGGACCGGGACCGGTTCCTGCTGTCGAAGGGGCACGGGCCGATGGCGTACTACGCCGTCCTCGCCGCCAAGGGGTTCTTCCCCGAGGAGCTGCTCACGGGCTTCGGCTCGTACGACTCGCCCCTCGGGCACCATCCCGACCGGACTCTCGTGCCCGGCGCCGAGATCGGCAGCGGGTCGCTGGGGCACGGGCTGCCGCTGGCCGTGGGGAGCGCGCTCGGGCTGCGGGCGCGCGGGATCACCGAGGCGCGGGTGTGGGTGCTCATCGGGGACGCCGAGCTGGACGAGGGCAGCAACCACGAGGCCATCGCCTACGCAGGGCCCGCGGGCCTGGAGCGGCTGCACACCCTGGTGATCGACAACGGCTCCGCCACCCACGGCTGGCCCGGCGGGATCGCCTCGCGGTTCGAGGCCGCCGGCTGGTCCGCGGAGACCGTGGACGGGCGGGACCACGAGGCGCTGTACGCCGCCTTCACCGCGCCCCACCCCGGCCGGCCGCGCGCCGTCGTCGCCCGTGTCGAGCCCAAGAACGCCTGATCAGCCCGGTCCGACACCCGTAAGACCGAGACCCGTGAGACCGAGACCCGTAAGAAGGAGCTTCCCCCATGGACACGATGCGTGACCGCTTCATCGCCACCACCGGCCGGCTGCTCGACGAGGACCCGCGCCTCGCGCTCGTCCTCGCCGAGATCAGCAGGGACGGCTTCCGGGAGGCCGAGCGGCGCCATCCGGACCGGGTGATCAATGTCGGGATCCGCGAGCAGCTGCTGATCGGCGCGGGCGGCGGGCTCGCGCTGGCCGGGATGCGGCCGGTGCTGCACACCTTCGCGAGCTTCCTGGTCGAGCGGCCCTTCGAGCAGATCAAGCTGGACTTCGGCCACCAGGGCGTGGGTGGCGTACTGGTGAGTGCGGGCGCCTCCTACGACTGGCCGGCCGGCGGCCTGACCCATATGGCACCCGGCGACGTGGCCCTGCTCGACACCCTCGACGGCTGGACGATCCACGTCCCCGGCCACCCTGACGAGGCGGAGGCCCTGGTACGGCAGGCGGCCGCGGGCGACGGCCTCGACTACGTCCGGCTCTCCGTCCAGTCCAACGCCGTCGCCCGCCCCGTCTCCCCCGGCTTCAGTACCGTCCGCGAGGGCCGGGCCGGTGTGGTCGTCGCCGTCGGGCCCCTGCTCGACAGCGTCCTCGCCGCGACCGAGGGCCTCGACGTGACCGTCCTCTACGCCACGACCGTGCGCCCCTTCGACGCCGAGGGCCTGCGCCGGGCGGTCGACGGGGCGCGCCCGGACGTCGTCCTGGTCGAGCCGTACCTCGCCGGCACGTCGACCGCCGCCGCCAACGACGCCCTCGCCGCGCTGCCGCACCGGGTCCTCGGGCTCGGGGTCGCCCGCCGGGAGCTGCGCAGGTACGGCACGCTCGACGAGCACCTCGCGGGGCAGGGCCTCGACCCGGTCGGTCTGCGCGAGCGCGTTTCGGTCTTTTTCGACCTCTGAGGGGGCCCGAGCGGGCGCGGGGCAGGCCGGAGCGGGCCCGCGCCCGCCGCCTCAGCCGCGCTCCGGATCCACCCCGACCTCCGGATACTCCTGCAGCAGGCGGCGCGGCGCGGCCTGCCGCCAGGAATCGGCCAGGATGGCCCGGAGCTCGTCCTCGTCGTCAAGGGCGCCGATCCGGACACGTATCCAGGCGTACCCGTCGTCGTGGCCTTCCCGGATGAAGAACTTGGCGGGCTCGGCGGCGAGGAGTTCGGCGCGCTCCTCCTTGGGGCATTTCACCCCCATCGCCTGGTCGTCGTCGTCCAGCGAGGCGAAGATCTTGCCGCCCTGGCCCGCACGGAAGGTGGGCATGCCCCAGGCGAGCTTCTCGAACGCCCCGGGCAGCGAGAGTGCGATACGGCGTACGTCGTCGGCAGTGGCCATACCTCGACCGTACGACGCCCCACTGACACCGACACCCCTTGTCCCCGGCTCGTCCCTCCTTCGCCGCGGACGCGACGGCGCCGGTCGGCCGCGCACGCGCCGGAGCGCGCCCCCCTCACTCCCCGTGACGCGCCCCGGCGCCGCCGAGCACACCTGTACGCCGTCCGCCACCCGCGGATCGAAGGATTCACGCGCACCCAGCCGCACTGTTCCGGCCCCGTCCGCATTCCGGGACCCTTCCGAGATGCCGACCCTGTGGTGAACAGGTGGCTCATGAGGCGACACCGCCCCTCTCGGGGCCATATGCCCTCGAACTGCTTGCCCATGGCATGTGGCAGAAAGATGTCCACGGGGAATGCCCTGGTGACCCGCTCGAACAGGTCAAGTCCTTCCGAAACACAGTCAGTTGCCGGCGTCAACCACTCCGGTTTGAGACAAACTCGGTGGCGATATTGCTCCGCCCCGGAAAGATCAACACCATGAAGGGTCGGCCTGTTCGGGACGGGACCACTGCCGATGCACGACCTGCTCGAACACTCGATCGAGCAGGTGATGAGCAGGGGAGGACTCTCGCGTGGACAGCTACTTCAGTAGTCGCCTTCATCACCAACTCCGAGCGACCGTAAGGGACTTCGCAGAGCGTGAAGTTCGGCCAAAGATAGCCGAGATGGAAGCGTCCCGGTCCGTGCACCACGAACTGTCCCGACTGATCTGCGAGCAGGGTTGGCTGGGCGCCACGATCGGCCAGGAGTACGGCGGGATGGGCGCCGGTCACCTGGCCAAGACCATCATCATCGAGGAGCTCTCCCGCGTCAGCGGCGCGATGGGCGCCATGGTGCAGGCCTCCCAGCTCGGCACCGCGAAGATCGTCCACTTCGGCAGCGACGAGCAGCGCAAGACGTGGCTTCCCGCCATCGCCGCCGGCGAGTGCCTGCCGACCATCGCGGTCACCGAGCCCGAGTCGGGCGGGCACGTCCTCGGGATGAGCGCGAGCGCGGTCCGCGACGGCGACGACTACATCCTCAACGGCAACAAGGTCTTCGTGGGCAACAGCCACGTCGGCCATCTGCACGGCGTCGTGGTCAGGACCGGTCCCGGATCGAAGGGACTGACGGCCTTCCTGGTCGAATCCGATCGCCCCGGCTTCAGGACCGGTCCCCAGCAGCCCGCCATGGGCCTGCACGGCTTCAGCTTCGGCGAACTCGTCTTCGAGAACTGCCGTGTTCCGGCCGCCAACCGGCTCGGCGACGAGGGCGACGGACTGGCCGTCGCGTACTCCTCCAGCGTGCTGTACGGCCGGGCCAACCTCACCGCCGTCTCGCTCGGCATCCACCAGGCGATCCTGGAGGAGACGACCCGGTTCTGCGAGGAGCGCCACCGCTACGGCAAGCCGCTGCACCACCTGCCCACCGTCAAGCTGAAGCTCGGCCAGATGCAGTCGCGGCTCATGACGGCCCGGCTCTCCGCGTACCACGCCGTCCACCTGCTCGACCAAGGGCTGTCCTGCGACGCGGAGTTGATGAACGCGAAGCTGGTGAACGTGGAGTCGGCGATCGATTCCGGCCGCAACGCCATGGAGATCCACGCGGCCGCCGGTCTCTTCACGAACCGGCCGATCGAGCGCTATCTCCGCGACGCGCACCACATCTTCGCCCCGGCCGGCACCTCCGACATCCAGCTGCTGCGCCTCGCCGAGGTCGCTCTCGGCCAGGACAAGGGCAGTTGGTCGGAGCGGCTGGCGGACCTCCTCAAACTGGAGCCCGTACACGCATGACCGATCACAGACACAGACGCGCCCCGGCACGGCTCCTATGAGAGCCGTCCCGGGGCGCCATCGCTTCGGCACACCAAGCCCGCCAGGCCGTCCAGGCCCGCCAGACGCACCAAGCCCGTCACGCGGGCTCAGATCAGGCCTTCCTCACGACGGTGGATCTGCTCCACCAGCTCCGCCGCGAGCGACTTGATCGTCTCCAGACCTGCGCGGCCCCACGGTCGTACGTCCGTGTCGACCACGCAGATCGTGCCCAGCGCTATCCCCGTACGGTCGATCAGCGGCGCGCCCATGTACGAGCGGATGCCGATCTCGTCCACGACCGGGTTGCCCGCGAACCGCGGGTAGTCGCAGACGTCCTCCAGGACCAGCGCCTTGCGGCGCACCACCACGTGCGGGCAGTAGCCGTGGTCGCGGTCCATGTACCGGCCCACGTTCCCGCCGGCCGCCGCGTTGAGCTCGCTGCCGGTGTGCGTGCCCGTCGGGGTGTGCAGCCCGGCGAAGAACTGCCGGTGCTCGTCGATGAAGTTGACCATCGAGAACGGGGCGCCGGTCACCTCCGCGAGGCGGTGGGCGAACTCGTCGAACGCGGGCTCCGGACGCTCCCCGAGACCCAGCTCCCGCAGCCGCCGCACACGGGCGGGCGCCTCCTGGTCGACGGGGGTCAGCAGCAGGTGACCGGTCGGGTCGTAGGTCATGAGGGTGCTCCGTAGCTCGGCACGGGGGCCGGGATGGTGGTGAGCAGATGCTGGACGAGGGTGAGGAGGGTCCGGATGCCGGCGCTGGAGATCCGCGCGTCGCAGAGCACCACGGGTACCTCGGGCTTGAGGTCGAGCGCGTTCCTGACCTCGTCGGGGTCGTAGCGGTAGGCGCCGTCGAACTCGTTGACCGCGATCACGAATCCGATGCCGCGCCGCTCGAAGAAGTCGACGGCGGAGAAGCAGTCCTGGAGGCGTCGGGTGTCGGCGAGGACGACCGCGCCGAGGGCTCCCTCGGAGAGCTCGTCCCACATGAACCAGAAGCGCTCCTGGCCCGGGGTGCCGAACAGGTACAGCACGTTCCTGTCGTCGAGGGTGATGCGGCCGAAGTCCATCGCGACCGTGGTCGTGGTCTTGGACTCCACGCCTTCCAGGCTGTCGGTGGCCGCGCTGACCTGGGTCAGCAGCTCCTCGGTGCTCAGCGGTTCGATCTCGCTGACCGCGCCCACGAAGGTCGTCTTGCCCACGCCGAAGCCGCCCGCCACCAGGATCTTGAGCGCGGTGGGGAACGGGTCGGACGCGAAGCTCTCGTGGCGCTCAGAGCCGTTGTCGTAGGCCATCGAGCACTGCCTCCAGCAAGGAACGGTCGGTTGGGTTGGCGTGGAAGCGGGGCGCGCGGGCGGTCAGCGCCCCGCAGTCCACGAGGTCGGAGAGCAGGACCTTGGTGACGACGGCCGGTAATCGTAGGTGCGCCGCGATCTCCGCCACTGATGTGGGTCCGCCGCACAGCCCGAGGGCCAGGCTGTGTTCGGGACCCATATGTGGCTGCGGGGAGGAACCGGTCGCCATCACCATGGAGAGGAGGTCCAGCGCGGTGGTCGGCTGGGTCCGGCCACCACTGACGGTGTACGGACGGATCAGCCGGCCCGCCGCGTCGTCGAGCCAGGGCCCCTCCTGGGGGGACAACGCGCTCACTGCCCCGTGCTGCCCGCCGCGCCGGCCGCCTGTCTGGCCGGAGTGACGAGATACGGCCGTACGCTCTTGACCAGCATCGCCATCTCGTACCCGAGGACCGCGGCGTCCGCCTCCCGCCCGGCGAGGACCGCCAGACACGTGCCGGAGCCGGCGGTGGAGACGAACAGCAGCGTCGAGTCCAGCTCGACGACCACCTGCCGCACCTCTCCCCCGTCGCCGAACCGCGCGCCGGCGCTGCGGCCGAGCGAGTACAGCCCGGAGGCCAGCGCGGCCATGTGGTCGGCGGCGTCCGTGTCGAGCCCGTGGACCGACTTGACCAGGCCGTCGGAGGAGAGCAGGACCGCGTTCCGCGTGTACGGGACCCGCTGGACCAGACCGCTCAGCAGCCAGTCGAGATCCGAGGAATGGCCGTTCGGCACATTGCTCGCCATGGTGCATCTACTCCTTGTGCGCGTCACCGGGACGCGGCGGTTCTTGGGCTGCGGGCTGGGATTCGGCGAGTCCGATGCCGCGCTGGAACGCGGCCATCAGACCCGGGTCGTGCAGGGCGTGCTCCTCGGGCCTGCGCGCCACCGGTTCGTCGCGCAGCTGCGGGACGAGGTGCTCCTGGGCGCGCCGCTTGGGGAGCAGCGGGCGGCCGGGGGGCTGGGCGCGCTCGACGGCCTCCGACTGCTGGAGGGGGATCGCGGGGGCGGACGTGGTGTAGGTCAGCGGCCGGTGCGGGAGCTCGCCCGACGCGTGCTCCGCCCCATGGGCCGAGGCCCGCACGGGCGAGGGCACGGGAGCGGGGGTGTGCATGGGCGCCGGTACGGGCGCGGGGGCAGGGGCCGGAGCAGTGGGGACCCCGCGGACGGCCGGGGGCACCTGCTGAGGCATGTGCGGCCCCTGGGGTGCTTGAGGTGACTGCGGGACCCGCGGCGCCTGCGGAACCTGGGGAGCGTGCGGAACCTGAGGCGCGTGGGATGCCTGCTGCACCTGCTGCACCTGCTGCACCTGAGGTGCCTGCGGGACCTGAGGTGCCTGCGGTACGTGCTGGATCTGGGCCGTCTGGTTCGCGCTGCGCGCGAGACCCTCGGGGTCGGCGCCCAGGAGGCCCTGGGGCAGCACGAGGACGGCCTGGACACCGCCGTAGATGTTGGACTGGAGCCGTACCGCGATGCCGTGGCGGCGGGCGAGCGCGGAGACGACGAAGAGTCCGATGCGGCCGTCCTGGAGCAGGTGGGCCACGTTCACCTGGTCGGGGTCGGCGAGGAGCGCGTTCATCTTGTTCTGCTCGGTGACCGGCATGCCCAGGCCGCGGTCCTCGACCTCGATGGCGAGGCCGGCGGTGACGTACTGGGCGCGCAGCAGCACCGTGGTGTGCGGCGCGGAGAACAGCGTCGCGTTCTCGACGAGTTCGGCGAGCAGGTGGATGACGTCGGCCACGGCATGGCCCCGGAGCGTACCGTCGATCGGCGGTACCAGCTTCACGCGCGGGTACTGCTCGACCTCGGCGATGGAGGAGCGCAGCACCTCGGTCATGGTGACCGGATTCGACCACTGACGGCGGGAGATGGCGCCACCGAGCACGGCGAGGTTCTCCGCGTGGCGGCGGATGCGGGTGGCCAGGTGGTCGACGTGGAAGAGGCCCTTGAGCAGCTCGGGGTCCTCGACCTCGTTCTCCAGCTCGTCGAGGAGCTGGATCTCGCGGTGCACGAGGGACTGGAGACGCCGGGCGAGGTTGACGAAGACCTCGACCTTCTGCTCGTTGCCGACGCTGGTGGAGAGCCGGGAGGCCTGCACCACGGCCGCGACGGCGGCCTCGTGCGAGCGGTTCAGCTCGTGCGCGAGCAGGTCGAACTCGTCTCCGGACACGGCTGTCGGCGGGGTGACCGGGCGGTCCGGGGCCCCCTCGCCCCTGCGCAACTGTTCGACGACCGTACGCAGTTCGCTCTGGCCGCGCGCGCTGGAGCGGCGCAGGGCGTTGCAGCGGTCGAGGACGGCCTTGGCCGCCCGGTCGGCGCCGAGCGCGGCCGCGGTCACGGAGGCGACCGTGAGGGCCGCGGCGCCCGTCAGCGCGGCCCAGAGGCCGGGGGTGGGGCTGGCTCCGGTGGACCGGAGGGTGAAGAGGACGGCGGCGGCGCCACCGAGTGCGACCGCGACGGCGGGAAGCACGGAGGTACGCAGGAGTTGGGGGCGTATGCGGGCTTCGGTCGGGAGCGGCACGGGGTGCTGCGGGGGGTTGGGAGCCCCCGCGCCGGAAGCGGAACGGGCGCCTGACCGGCCGTGCCGCCCGCCCTCACGGCGTTCGGACCGCGCGGCGGGTGCGCGAAGTTGAGACATGAGTGTCCTTGGTACGTGCCCAGGATGCGGCGTACTACGGGGGGTGTCTTACGTGGGTCTGTCGAGGCTACCGATGATCACCAACCACCCACTGTAGACGTCAACCGTTCATGTGCGGTGCGCAGTTGGCAAACTTACCCGTAGACGAGACCCACTCTGCTATCAGCCTTCGCACGACAGGCCGAGACGACATGGCCGGAACTCGACGAGCGTGTCGGGGGCACGGAACGGAAGGCCGACGGAAGCATCCGTACGCCTCCCCCGCCCTTCCGCACGCCTCCCCCGTCGGCGGGATCCAGCCGTGACCGGAATCGACCCGTACCCGCTCGCACAACGAAGCGAGCACCTCCGCTCCGGACCGCGAGCGGGAGCCTCACCCGCGCCCCGCGGACTCCCCTTCACCGTTCGCATTCGCGTTCGCATCACCACCCGCGCGAGTTCGACTACCTCGTGACCGGCGACACGGGAGCTGTACGGGCCCGGCGAGCGGGCGGGGCCCTACTCGGCGAGGGGCGGCTCGTGTGGGTCGGACAGTTCCGTCCACAGGTCGAGGAAGGCCCGCAGGGGTGCGCTCGGCCGGGTGCCGCCTCGCCAGACGAACACCTTCCGCAGCCGGATGGCCGGCTCCAGCGGCACGACGACGAAGCGCGGGTCGGCCGCGAGGACCGGGCTCGCGTGCGAGGTCAGGGCGATGCCGATGCCCTCCGCGACCAGCGCGACCTGGAGGGCGACGTCGTTCGTCGCGTACGCGACCTCGAGCCGGAGCGCCTTGGCCGCGAAGGCCTCACGGATGTACGCGTGCACTCCGCTGTCGCGGCCGTAACTGATCACCGGGCTCCGGACCGCCTCCTCGAGGGACATCGGACGGTTCGCGGGCCGGCTTCCGGCGGGGAGGACGGCGACGATGCGGTCCTCCAGGAGCACCCGTGTGGCCACGGTGGAGGGCGTGCCCTCCGGCGGTCCCGCGACCACGGCCGCGTCGATCTCCCCGTCGCGGACCTTCCCAAGGAGGGACGGGCTCGACGCCCCGGTGAGCGTCACCGCGACCTGGGGGTACCGCCGGTGGTACTCCCCCAGCAACTTGGGAATGGTGGTGCCTTCGAGACCCCCGACGGTCCCCAGCGCGAAAGAGCCGCTGAGGAGTCCGGACCGGTCGGCGAACTCCAGGACCGCCGAAGCGGCCGCCGCCAGACAGGCGCGGGCGTGCGGCAGCAGGGCGGCTCCGCCGGAGGTGAGAACCACCTGCCGGGGCAGCCGTTCGAACAGCGGCTCGCCCAACTCCTTCTCCAGGGCCTGGATCTGCTGGCTGATCGCCGGCTGCACGACATGACAGCGGGCCGCCGCCCTGGTGAACGACCCCTCCTCCGCCACCGCGACAAAGTACTCAAGTGTACGGAGCTCCATGACGGCCAAACTATCAACTCCGCAGCTGAGAGCCCGTATTGCGACGGGCACGAGGGCCGCTCGCCCCGGTGCCATCAGGGAGCATGACCGCTGCCATCACCACTGTGTATTGGACGTACGAGGCCGGTGTCCCGAGGCTGTTGGCAGATTGCCCCCGGCGCGCTGAGGAGTGACATGGACGGAACGGGCCGGTCGGCATTCGGGGAAGTACTGCGTGACCACCGCCGCGCGGCGCGGCTGACGTTGGAGCAGCTGGCCGAGGTCTCGGGCGTCAGCGCCCGGACCCTGTCGGACATGGAGCGCGGACGGAGCAAGGGCCCTCAGGCCCGTACCGTCACCGCTCTGGCGGATGCGCTGAAGCTGGACGACAGCGGTCGCACCCGGCTGATCGAGCTGGCGCGCGACGGCCGGCTGCGGGACCACTGGGCGCGGCAGAGCGGGCTCTGCGAACTCCCCCGGATGGTCGAGGACTTCACCGGTCGTGCCGAGGAGCTGATCTGGCTGAGCGAGCTCGTGTACGTCGAGAGTTCGCCGGGGGTCGGCGTGGTGGGCCTCATCACCGGCTCCGCCGGCCTGGGGAAGACCACGTTCGCCGTCCGCGCCGCCCATTCCGTGCGGGCGAGCTTCCCCGACGGGGTGCTGTTCCTCGATCTGCTCGGCATGTCCCAGCGGCCCCTTACCGCCGACGACGCGCTGCGGCAGCTGCTGCGCGCGCTCGGCACCGCCGACCAGAACATCCCGGGCGATCCTCACGAACGCGCCTCTCTGTACCGCTCGTTGCTGAGGGACAAGCATGTCCTGGTCGTGCTCGACAACGCCGCGTCGGAGGAACAGGTACGTCCCCTGCTGCCGGGTGGAGGCGCGAGCCGGGCTCTGATCACCACGCGGCGGTTGCTGGCAGGCCTGGAGGGCGTCCGCCGACTCGTCCTGGGCCCCCTGCCGTTGTCGGAGTCCACGGAGCTGCTGACCGGGATCCTGGGCGAACGTTCGGTGCGCGACGAGGAGTCGACGCTCACCCGGCTCGCCGAGCTGTGCGGCGGGCTGCCCCTGGCGCTGCGGATCATCGGCAACCGGCTGCTCAGCCGCCCCGATTGGGACTCCGCCCACCTCGCCGCCCGGCTGGCCGACGAGGAGCGCCGGCTCGAGCAGTTCCATGCCGGCGACCTCAAGATCGCCAACGCGTTCGGTCTTTCGTACGAGCAACTCGCTGACTCCACCCGCCGGGTGTTCCGTAACCTCGCCGTCGTGCCCGGCCTGGACTTCGACGCCGCGCTGACGGCCGTCGCCGGCGGTATGCCGATCGTGGACGCCTGGGACGCCCTCGACGAGCTCGTGGACCTCGGCCTGCTTCAGGACAGTGGCGAGGGCCTCTACCGATTCCACGACCTGGTCCGCCTGTTCGCCCGCGAGCGGCTCCAGGAGGAAGATTCCGCGGCCGGGCAAGAGGCGCTGACGGAGCGGGTGACGTCGTGGTTGCTGCGGATGGCGACGATGTCCGGGCGCTGGTTCGAGCCCGGTTACGGCCGTCCCCACCGGCCCGACCCCGACCTGGCGGCCCAGGCCTCAGCGGACGAGGCCGACTGGTGGCTGCGCAGCCATGTGGACAACTGGCTGGGAGCGATGCGGATCTCGCTCGCCGCCCGGCCCTCCCTCGTGCTCGACTGCGCCGAGTCGATGCACTGGTACTCCGAACGCTGGGTCCACGGCGCGCACTGGCACGAGGTCTTCACGCTGGGGGCGGAGGCCGCGGCCGCCCTCGGGGACCTGGCGCAGCAGGCCACGCAGCTGAACTACGTGGCGTGGGTCAAGTCGGTGCCGCCGCGCGACCCGAGGGCGATGATGGGGTACGCGGCCGAGGCCCTGGAGCTGGCCACCCGGGCCGGCGCCACGGCGCAGGTCGCCTGGTCGCAGGAGTACACCGCGACGGCGCTGCACACCCTCGGACAGCTCGACGAAGCCGTCGCCATGTCGCTGCGGGCAGCGGAGACGTTCAGGGGAATCGACGACATCGACAGCTACGTCCAGTGCCTCGCCCACGTCGCCAACTGCCTTCGTGACGACGGACGCCATGCCGAGGCACTGGAGCAGTACCTCGCCCTGGTCGCGCTGATGGACGACGAAGCCTCCGGGATGTCACCGAGCGTCGTGACGCACAGCCGGCCGTTCGCGCTGATCCGCGTCGCCCAGTGCCTGGGTCACCTCGGCCGCAGGCCTGAGGCGATCACCACGCTCAGTACCGCGATCGACCTGCTGGACACCCTCCAGGTGTCCGACTACCGGCGCGCCGAGGCCCTGGAGACGCTGGCCGCCCTGCTGGCCGAGGAAGGCCGCGCCGGAGAGAGCAGCCGCGCCTACGTACGGGCCGCGCGGGTCTTCGAGTCGATCGGTGACACGGAGGCGAGCAGCCGCTGCCAGGCATTGGTGACCGCAGCCTGACGACAGCAGAGCAAGAAGCGCACACGTCACCGAGCGCCAACTCTGCGTACTGCTCTGCATGTTGTGTGCCCCGTCGGACGACTTGGATGGGAGGCACCGGACGGGCACCGAGCCCGTCCCTCCAGAGCGGAGACGGTCATGGGAAACATCAGGAACATCGTGCTCGTGCACGGTGGATTCGTGGACGGATCGGGCTGGCAGGGGGTGTACGACCACCTGACCGCCGAGGGGTA
Organism: Streptomyces sp. NPDC058579; assembly: GCF_042718575.1. Lineage (NCBI taxonomy): Bacteria > Bacillati > Actinomycetota > Actinomycetes > Kitasatosporales > Streptomycetaceae > Streptomyces > Streptomyces sp. NPDC058579. Next base: position 436,839 of record NZ_JBHXPI010000002.1, on the reverse strand, counting down.
TCGCGTGGCCGTCGTCCAGAACCCGACCGAGTCCCTGGCCGGTGACGTCGTCGCCACCCACCAGATCCTCGACCGCCTCGACGGCCCGGCCGTGCTGGTCGGCCACTCGTACGGCGGGGTCGTCATCACCGAAGCCGGCAACCACCCGAACGTCGCCGCGCTCGCCTACATCGCCGCGTTCGCGCCGGACAAGGGCGAGTCGGTCAGCACCCTGATCGCCGACCCGGCGCCCGGTGCGCCGGTCCCGCCGATCCTGCCGCCCGTCGACGGCCGTCTGCTCCTGGACCGGGACAGGTTCGCGGCCTCGTTCGCCGCCGACGTCCCCGAGTCGACGGCCGCGTTCATGGCCGACTCCCAGGTCCCCTGGGGCGTCGACGCCCTCGAAGGGGCGGTCTCCGAGCCGGCCTGGCAGACCAAGCCGTCGTGGTACCTGGTCGCCACCGACGACCGCATGATCCCGCCGGCCGCGCAGCGTGCCATGTCCGAGCGTACCGGCGCGACGGTCACCGAGACCCCCGGCAGCCACGCCGTCTACGTCTCCCGGCCGGCCGTCGTGGCCGCCGTCATCGCCCAGGCGGCGAACGGCGTCAACGCCCCTTCCTAGTGGTCGCTTTCGCGCCGGGCACTCCGCCCGGCGCCCGTATCCGGACGACACACTCCATCCCGACCACTCTGGGAGTTCCTCATGGACCCTGAGCTCACCCGCCGTCGCGTCCTCGCCGGCACCGCCGCCGCAGCGAGCACGGCGGCACTGCTGGGACCGCTCTCCTCGGCAGCCTCCGCCGCCGCCCCCTCCGGGGCCGGGGCCGGGGCGAGCAGCAAGCCGACCGTCGTGCTGGTGCACGGCGGATTCGCCGACGCCTCCTGCTGGAACGGTGTCATCGAGCGGCTGCAGCACACCGGCTATCCGACCATCGCCCCCGCCAACCCGCTGCGCAGCCTGCCCACGGACGCCGCCTACATCGCCAGCGTCCTGAGATCGATCAGCGGCCCGGTGGTGCTCGTCGGGCACTCGTACGGCGGCGCCACCATCACCAACGCCGCCGCCGAGGCCACCAACGTGAAGGCGCTCGTCTACATCGCCGCCTTCGTCCCCGACCAGGGCGAGCAACTCAGCGTCCTGATCAACAAGTACCCCGGCAGCATCATCGAGGCCGCGACCCGCCCGGTCCCCTTCGCCGGCGCGGACGGCACGACGGGTGTCGACCTGTACCTGGAGGCCGACAAGTTCCGGGCCGCGTTCGCCGCCGACCTGCCGGTCGCCACCACGCGCCTGATGCAGGCCACCCAACGGCCCTTCAGCGCCACCTGCTTCACCGACACCACGACGGCCACGGCCTGGCGCACGATCCCCTCCTGGGGTCTGGTCGCCGACACCGACAAGGCGATTCCGCCCGCCCTGCAGCGCTTCTTCTACGACCGGGCCCGCGCCCGCCACGTCGTCGAGGCACGGGGCGCATCCCACGTCGCCATGATCAGCCACCCCCGCACCACGACCCGCCTCATCGAGGCCGCGGCCCGAGCCACCACCTGACCGGCCGTCCCCGACCTCGGCGGCTCAGTGCCTGCTGCGGTCGGGGACGCCCTGTGCGGTCCGCGAGTGCGCCGCCGCGGAGCTCCGCGGTTGCCGGGCGATTCCTACGCTTCTCCGTCCCGTACGGACTTTTCGAGGAGCGTGAACGACTTGGGCGTACCGCCCGGCTGCGGCTTGCCCTCCTTGTGTCCGACAACCCGGTAACCGGCGTCGAGGTAGTACGCCTTCAGCCGCTCGTTGCCGGCCAGGCAGTCCAGACGTAGCAGCGGTCGGTCCGCCTCGGCAACGCGGCGCTCAGCGACGCGCAGAAGCCGGCGCCCCGTCCCGGCCGGGACGCGACTGTGGTCCACCATCAGCCGGTGGACGTAGCCGGCCGTCGGCGGCTGCGGCCCCCAGGCGTCCTCGTCCTCCCACCAGAGCTCCCAGGCCCCGACCACACGACCCGCGGCTTCCGCGAGCCACACCTCACCGCGCTCCATGATCCGGCGGAAGTGGTCCTCCCCCAGCTCACCAGGCCGCCACTGACCAGGACGCCCCGGCCGAGCATCCAGCGGGCGGCGTCGTCGCGCAGACGCACGACCGCGGCAAGGTCGGCGTCCTCGGCGAGACGGAAGCGTAGATCGTTCACGCCGTCGATCCTCGCACGGGCGTCACAGCAGAGACCGTGGCAGTACTAGGAGGAATGCCACTCCACCGGTCATGCGGCGCGGCGGCCAGACCCTGCCGTGCCTACCCACAGCAGGGGCAGGCACGGAGCTCCGAGGCTGTTGATACTCGGAGTCATGAACGGACAAGCACAGCTCGGAGACTTCCTGAGGACGCGGCGTTCCCAGCTGCGACCGGCGGACGTCGGAGTCCCCACCTACGGCGAACGCAGGCGCGTTCCGGGGCTCAGGCGCGAGGAGTTGGCGCTTCTGGCCGGTGTGAGTGCGTCCTACTACACGCGCCTTGAGCAGGGCCAGTCGCAGGGTGCCTCACCCGACGTACTGGACGCGATCGCCCGGGCCCTGCGGTTGGACGAGTCCGAGCGGCTGCACCTGCACGACCTGGCCCAGGCGGACAGGCACCGCCCCCGGAACCGGCGGCCCGCTCCGGAGCGGGTGACCGAGGCGACACGTCAGTTGCTGGAGGTCATGGACGACGTTCCCGCGATCGTGCTCGGCCGGCGCAGTGACGTTCTGGCGTGGAACCGCCTGGGCCACGCCCTCTTCGCGGGGCACCTGGACCCCGATGCCCCGCAAAGCCCGGGCGGGCGTCCGAACATGGCCCGGCTGGTGTTCCTCGACCCGCACACCCGCGAGCTGTACGCCGACTGGCCCAGCAAGGCCAAGGCCGTGGTGGGGAGCCTGCGGCTGGTGGCCGGGCAGCACCCGGAGGACAGCGCGTTGCACGCGTTGGTGGGCGAACTGGGTTCGAAGAGCGCCGAGTTCGCCACCATGTGGGCCGACCATCGGGTCAAGGCGTGCACCGTCGCGGCCTACGAGATGCGGCACCCGCTGGTCGGGACCCTCACCGTCGTCCAGCAGACCCTGAGCCGTGGCACCGACCCCGTGGTCGTCGTCGCCACCACGGAGACGACTTCGCCCTCCCGTACCGCACTCGCCCTGCTCGCCCAGGCGACCGGACCGTCCACCACTGCCCGGCCCGCCCCGCACGAACCCCTCAGCGCCGGCCCGTCGCGGCGGCCGGGGTCTCAGGTGCTCGCCGACTGACATCGGTCGCCTCACACCTCAGTTGCCCCAACCACATCGACCAACTCATCGCCCGCTCAGCCATCCCCCTGCGTCGGCGCGCGGCTGCCGCATGCCCAGATCCAGCGAAGGAACCATGCACAACAAGCTCCTCACCCTTACAGCGGCGTCAGCCGCCGTCGTCGCGGCCACCCCCGTGCTCCTCCCGACGGCCTCCGCCTCCACCACAGCCGCCCCGCAGCTCGTTCCACGGGCGTCCGTGCACTTCGATCTGGCCAAGGGGCAGACGCCGGAGAACATAGCCCTGGCACCGGATGGCGCCGCCTATGTCACCTTCGCCGCGGGCCGCCAGGTCGCCAAGGTCTCGCGCGACGGCACCACCCGGATCCTGGCCACGCTGCCCGAACCCGCCGACGGCGGCGTCCGCACCCCGGTGCTGGGCTTCCCGCTGACCGTCGGCATTGTCCGCGCGCACGACGGCACGCTCTACTTCCTGTACGCCACCGGTACGCCGGACCTGACCGGTGTGTGGCGCCTGCGCCCCGGCGGCAAGCCGCAGCGGATCGCCGCGCTCCCCGCGAACGGTCTGCCCAACGGCCTGGCCCTGGACGCTCGTACCCGCACGCTCTACATCACCGACTCCGTGCTCGGCACCATCTCAAGTGTGCCCACCACGGGTGGCAGCCCCACCGTGTGGTCCGCCCCCGAACTGGCCCCCGACGGCTTCCTCGGCGTCAATGGCCTGAAGATCCACAACGGTGCGGTCTGGGTCACCAACCTCGACAAGGGCACCGCCCTCAGCATCCCGATCCGCCCGGACGGCCGGGCCGGCCGGGTCCGTACCGAGGCCACCGGACTGCAGGGGATCGACGACTTCGCGTTCACCGGCCGCGGCGATCAACTGCTGGCCACCCTCAACGGAACGAGCCAGGTCGCCCTGGTCGAGTCCGACGGCAGGCACTCCATCGTGCTGACCCCGGCCGACGGCCTGCAGAACCCCACGTCAGTCGCCGTGCGGGGAGACACCGTCTACGTCACGAGCGCCGCGTACCTCACCGCCAAGGACCCCAACCTGGTCCGCCTGCACCTGAAGCGCTGACCGGCGCGGGCACCACACCCCTCTCTCACGTCACTCACCTCACGGAGACAGCCATGCAGCACACAGACAGCATCACCCTGGGTGATGTCACCATCACCCGGATCGAAGAGATGCACGGGCCGATCATGCCCACCGACCAGTTCTTCCCCGACATGCCCGCAGAGGCCTGGAAGGAGCACCGGGAGACGCTCGTTCCCGACCACCTGAACGCCGACGACACCATGGTCCATGTCGCCATGCAGACCTGGCTGTTGCGCAGCGGTGGTCGGACGATCCTGATCGACACGGGCATCGGCAACGACAAGTCCCGCCCGGCCGTCGAGAGTTGGGACCACCTTGACCTCGGCTACCTCCAGAACCTCGAGCGGGCGGGCGTACGTCCCGAGGACGTCGATCTGGTGGTCAACACCCACCTCCATGTCGACCACGTCGGCTGGAACACCCGCCTGGTCGACGGTGATTGGGTGCCGACGTTCCCCAATGCCACCTACCTGATGCCCAAGGCCGACTTCGAGTTCTGGAACCCGGCGAACAACCCGGGCATCGCAGGCGGGGTCAACGAGAACGTCTTCGAGGACAGCGTCGCCCCCGTCCACGCCGCGGGGCAGGTCCAGTTGTGGGAGGGCAGCCACACCATCGACGCCCACCTGCGCCTGCTCGCGGCCCCCGGCCACACGCCCGGCTCCAGCGTCGTCGAACTGGCCTCCGGCAGTGACAAGGCCCTGTTCTCCGGCGACCTGATGCACACTCCCCTGCAGGTCACGCACCCGGACCACAACAGCTGCTTCTGCGACGACCCGGCACAGGCCCGCACGACGCGCCGCAAGCTGCTCGGCTGGGCCGCCGACGCGAACGCCCTCGTACTCCCGGCCCACTTCAGCGGCCACAGCGCCCTCGAGGTCGAGCACCGGGGGAACGGCTTCGCGATCAAGAACTGGGCGCCGATCATCCGGTACTGACCCGCGGCCCACCGCCCCACAGACCCACCCCGCCACAGACCCACAGACCCACCCGATCAGGCCATGCCGCCCCCGGACAACGCGAGGGGGCGGCATGGCCGCAGCACCGCCGAGGAGACACCGGATGACGTCCCCCGACACCTTCGCCACCGTCACCACGACCCACGGACCGATCCGCGGCCGCCACGACGAACACGGCACGGTGTTCCTCAACGTGCCCTATGCCGCGCCACCCACCGGACTTCAGCGTTTCACCGCTCCACGTCAGCACCCCGGCTGGAGCGAGGTCCGGGACGCGACACATCCAGGACCGACCGCTCCCCAGCCCGCCCGGGACTCCTTCGGCGCCCTCGACATGTCGCCCTACTTCGGCCCGGGCTGGCAGCGCGGCGACGACTACCTCACCGTGAACATCTGGGCCCCCGAACCAGAAGGGCCGGAAGGGCCGGAGGGACCTGCAGGGCAGCCGCGGCCGGTCATGGTGTTCGTGCACGGCGGAGGCTTCGTCGCCGGATCGACCCGTGCACCGCTCTACGACGGAACGGCCTTCGCCCGCGACGGCGTTGTCCTGATCACCGTCAACTACCGCCTCGGCATTCCCGGTTTCCTCCACCTCCCGGACGCGCCCGACAACCGGGGCATGCTCGACGTACTCGCGGCCCTGCGCTGGATCCAGGAGAACGCCGCACACTTCGGCGGCGATCCCGCCGACCTCACCCTCTTCGGCCAGTCGGCCGGCGGCATCATCGTCGGCGGCATCGTGGCCGACCCGGCCTCCTCCGGCCTGGTCCGGCGGGCGATCATCCAGAGCGGCAGCGGCACCGCCGCGTTCACACCGGAGCAGGCGGGCATCGTCACGGCGGCGGTCGGACGCGCGCTGGAGATCGAACCCACGGCCCGCACCCTGGCGGACATCCCGGACGCGCACCTCATCGACGTCCTGCCCCACCTGACCGGCCTGGACCTGCGCACCGCCACCCACCACCACCCGCTCGCGGGCGTCACTTCCTTCAGCCTCGTCAGCGAGCGTCAGCCCGCCACGGCACTGGCCGCCCACGGGTCGGGAATCGACCTGCTGATCGGCTCCAACCTCGACGAGGGAAGCCTCTACCTGGCCCCGCTCGGTGTCCTGGCAGCCAGCACCGAGGACGATCTCCTCCGGACCGCGGCGCAGTTCCACGCGCGTCCCGCCGACGTCGTACGCGCCTACCAGGCGGCACGACATCCATCCGCCACGACGGCCGAACTCCGCACCCTCATCCTCGGCGACGGCCTCTTCGGAGCGGGTACGCGGAAGATGGCGGCCGCACACGCGAGCACCGCGCCCGGCCGGACGTACTGCTACGAGTTCGTCTGGCGTTCCGACGCGATCGACGGACAACTCGGCGCCAGCCACGTCATGGAGCTGCCGTTCGTGTTCGACCGCGTGTCCCTGCCGTCGCTACGCGGCCCGCGAGCCCTCCTCGGCACCACGGAACCCCCCGCCGAACTCGCCGCCCGGATCCATCGGTCGTGGGTCGCTTTCGCCGAGACCGGCAACCCCGGCTGGCCCACCCACCACCCAGCGGGAGGGCACGTCGAACACCTCGGTACGCGCCGCTGACACACCACCTACTACCGCGTACTACCGCGTACTACCGCAACGAGTCAGCGCTCGCCCGCGAGGTCCAGATCGTCGCTGCGCGGCTCGGCCGCGGCCTCGGCTCGGCCGGGGCGGCGCCACGGCCGGGCGATCGGACTGGACACACCCCGCCACCACGGCTCCTCGGGCAGCTTCTCCCCGGGCTCGAACGGCTCGCCGGGGCGCGGGGCCGCCACTGCCTGGCCGACCTCCTCCCCCGCGTCGGCCGTCCACTCACCCGGCTCTGCCCATGCGTGCGGGGCAAGGTTGAAGGTGCCCCAGTGGATCGGCAGGAGTACGCCGTGGGGGCGGCCGCCCTGGAGGTCCAGGTGGGCCTGGACGCCCTCGGCGGGGGTCATGTGGATGTCCGGCCAGTACTCGCTGTACGCGCCGATCTGGATCATGGTCGCGTCGAAGGGGCCGTGCGCGGCGCCGATCTCCGCGAAGCCGGGGAAGTAGCCGGTGTCGCCGCTGTGGTAGATCCGGTGCTCGGGGCCCGTGACGACCCAGGACGCCCAGAGGGTGTGCTGGGTGTTGCGCAGGCCCCGGCCGCAGAAGTGGCGGGCGGGGGTCGCGGTCAGCCGGAGGTCGCCGATCTCGGTGGACTCGTTCCAGTCCAGTTCGCGCAGCCGCGAGGCCGGCACCCCCCAGCGCTCCAGGTGGGCGCCGACGCCCAGCGGTACGGCGAACACGGTGTCCGTGCCGGCCAGGGCCTTGATCGTGGGCAGGTCGAGGTGGTCGTAGTGGTCGTGGGAGATCACGACCACGTCGACCGGGCCGAGCGCGGCGAGCGGCAGCGGCACCGGGTGCAGGCGCTTGGGGCCGGCGAAGGCGAAGGGCGAGCAGCGGTCGCCCCAGACCGGGTCGAAGAGGACCCGTCGGCCGTCGATCTCCGCGAGGACGCTGGAGTGCCCCATCCAGGTGATCCGCAGGCCCGAGACCGGCGGCTTGGCGAGATCGGCCAGGGTGGTGGCGTGCACGGGGATCGGGCCCGTGGGGGCCCGGCGCGCCCGGGCCTCCTTCTGGAAGTAGATCTTCGCGAACTCGACGCTGGAGCCGGTGGGCCTGTGCCGGGCGGACACGGGGTTCTGGAAGACGCCGTCCGCGAAGTTCGGCGAGCGGCGGATGCGCTCCATGCGCTCGCCGGCGGGATCCGCGCCGAAGGCCTCGGGCCGCAGGGCGCGCAGCCTGGCCCGCAGCGAATGGTCGGAGCCGGTGCCGGTCACGGGTCCTCCTGATGGTCGGGGTCGTTCCATTATGGTCGGCCCGCGCCGCTCTCGGTCGGAGCATGCGCGATACTGAACCGTCATTCAGTAGCACCATCGCAGGATCCCTTGTCGCATCCCCTCGGAGAACGCCCATGAGTACCGCCCCTCTGATCTCGCTGACCTGGTCGGACCCCGTCACCGGCCGACAGGGTCATCTGGTGATCGACCGGCTGGTGCGCGGCGTGTGCAGCGGTGGGCTGCGGATGCGTGAGGGCTGCACGTCGGCGGAGGTGGCCGGGCTCGCGCGCGGGATGACCATGAAGGAGGCCCTGCACTACGACCCGAAGAGCCGGTACGTCCCCCTGGGCGGCGCCAAGGGCGGCATCGACTGCGATCCCCGCTCGCCCGAGGCGTACGGCGTCCTGGTCCGCTACCTGCGGGCGATGCGCCCCTACATCGAACGCTTCTGGACCACCGGCGAGGACCTCGGCCTGACCCAGGACCTGGTCGACAGGGCGGCGGCCGAGGCGGGGCTCGTCTCCTCGATCCAGGCCGTCTACCCGCTCCTGGACGACGAGGCGCGGGCCCGGCGCAGGCTCGCGGACGCGTTCGAGGCCGAGGTGGACGGTATCGGCCTCGACGAGCTCGCGGGCGGCTGCGGGGTCGCCGAATCGGTCCTGGTGGCCCTGGAGCGGGCGGGCAGGCCGTACTCCGGCACCCGCGTCTCCGTACAGGGCTTCGGGACCATGGGCGGGGCCACGGCACGCTTCCTGGCCCGGGCCGGGCTCACGATCGTGGCGGTGGCCGACGTACGAGGCACGATCACCAACCCGGACGGCCTGGACGTCGAGGCGCTCCTGGCGGCGCGCGACGCGCACGGCACCGTGGACCGCGCCGTGCTGCGGCCCGGGGACCGGGAGGAGCCCGGCGACGCCTGGCTCGCGGCCGACGCGGAGGTGCTGGTCCCGGCCGCCGTCTCGTACGCGATCGACACCCGGAACCAGGCGAGGATCACCGCCCGCTGGATCGTCGAGGCGGCCAACATGCCCGTCCTCCCCGACGCGGAGCAGCTCCTTGCCGCGCGCGGGATCACGGTCCTGCCCGACGTCGTGGTGAACTCCGCCACCAACGCCTGGTGGTGGTGGACCCTCTTCGGCGACATCGGCGCCGACCCGGACGAGGCCTTCGCCCACATCCGTGAGGCCATGCGCGCCCTGGTCGGCCGGATGCTGGACCGGGCGGACGCGGACGGCTCCACGCCGCGCGCCGCTGCCCACGCGCTGGTCGAGGAGCGGCTGCCGGAGATCGCGGAGCGGTACGGCTGGTACTGACGGCTGGTACTCACCGGCGACCGGCAGGGACCGACCGGGAAGGGACCGGCAAGCGACGGGGAAGCGACCGGGAACCGGCCTGGACGTTACCGCGACCCGGCGCGAAGATGATCATGCCTTTGGCATGGTCTGTGTAGGCTGCCGCCGTGGCGAGAGTGCGGTTGAGCGTGGCGGAGCGGCGGGATGAGCTGCTCCGCGCCGCCGTCGAGCAGATCGAGGAGCGGGGCGTGGCGGCCGTCCGGATCGCCGATGTCGCCAGCGCGCTCGGGGTCAGCAACGCGCTGGTGCTCTACCACTTCTCGACCAAGGAGAAGCTCGTCGCGGAGGCGTTCGCGTACGCCGCAGAGGCCGACCTCGAGCATCTGCGCAGGCTCCTGGGGCGCCGGACCACCGCCCTGCGCCGCCTGCGGGCGGCCGTCCGGTGGTACGCGCCGACCGGGCAGGCCAAGGGCTGGCGGCTCTGGATCGAGGGCTGGGCTGCCTGCCTGCGGGAACCGGCGCTCCGCGAGGTCGCCGGGGCGCTCGACCAGCAGTGGAAGGCGGCCCTGACCCGGGTGATCGCCGAGGGCGCGGCGGCCGGCGAGTTCCCGTGCGCCGACCCGGCGGCCGCCGCCTGGCGGCTGACCGCCTTTCTGGACGGGCTCGCCGTGCAGATGACCTCGTACGCCGGATCCCTCTCCCGCGCCGCCATGCTGGAGTGGGCCGACGCCGCCCTGGCCCGGGAGCTCGGGCTTGCGTCCCTGGACGCGTCACCGAATCCCCCGCCGACGGCATAGAGCCTCCGCCCAGGGCGCCACGAACCGGCCTTGGTCACCCGCCCCCGACCAGGGGGCCACAGCCGCCTTTTGTCACCCGCCCGGCCGCACCAGTCGCCCACCCCGCCGACGGCGCCGCGGCCGCCCGGTCACCTCCCAGGGCGCCACGACCGCCCGGCCGCCCGGTCACCCAGCACGCGGCACCCGGACCCGGCACACCGCACCCCGCACCCGCTCACGTCTGCACAAGCGGCTCGTACGCCGTCTCCGCGAGCCCGAAGGTCCAGGCGACGCCCTCGCGGGCGGTCCTCGTGCGGGGCGGCACCCTCAGCCAGTACGTACGGAAGGTCCCGTCCGGCTCCGGCGTCGCGTTGACGACCTCGACCATGACCACGTCCTCGTCGTCCACGAGCTCGATCCGCCAGAGCACGCCCGTCTCGTCCCGGGCCACCGGCTGCGCGCCGGACTCGGCGAGGTAGCGCTCGTAGCCGTAGAACTCCAGCATCACGCGGCGCAGTTCGGCGTTCTCCTCGCCGCGTATGCGCTCCGGGGTGAGCCCGCCGAGATCGGCGAGGAACTCCGCCGGCACGGCCATGCCCCGCCAGGCGTGCAGCGCGAAGCCGTCGCCGTAGGCCAGCGCCGGGCCGTCGCCCCGGTCGAGCCGGCCGGCCTCGTCCCGGTGCAGCTCGACGGGCCGTTCGCACATCACGGCGACCTTCTCGTACGGCCACCACCAGCCCGCGTTCTCGGCGACCGCCGTGAGCCCGGCGAGGCGGTCGCCCCGCCCGTCGAAGGCCGCGAGCCACGCCGCGTCGTGCTGGCCCAGGACCGCGTCGAGCAGCACGAGCCGCACGGCGGCCGCTTCCTCAGCGGCAGCTCCGTCGGAGTCCCCGCCGAGCTCGTCCACGGCCGCGGCCACCACCGCCGCCCGTATCCGGTCCGCCAGGGCCCTCGTGGTGTCCCAGAGCGGCGCCCCGGTGCTGGACCACAGCGCCGTCCAGCCCCGGGGACCGAGCTCGTCGTGGACCCTTCGGCGCTCCTCCGCCCAGGGCCGGGTGCGGACCTCGTCCCGTACCGAGGCGCCCGCGTCGGTCAGTTCGCGCACGAGCGCGACCGCCGCCCGGGGCGAGGCCGCCCAGACGATCCGCTCCGGCGCCGCGAGCCCGGCCGTGGCATAGGCGAGCCGTACCCCCACCTCCGCCGCCGCCCGGTCGGCCGCTCCGGTGGCGGCCGCGACGGCCCGCCACCTGTCCACCGTCATCGGTGTCCCGTTCATCTCTCCCCCAGTCGGTGTCATTGCCGGTGTCTGTGTCGGTGTCACTGTCTGTGTCAGTCCGCGACGATCCGGTACGCGCCCGGTGTGTACTCCCGCTGCCGCACCACCCGGTACCAGCCCTTCGGCAGCGGAATCGGGGCGTGCTCCTCGTGCACCACCCGGCCGCCCGTGGGCAGTTCGAGCAGGAACGGTCCGAACGGTCCGGGCTCCCGCACCAGTCGTCCGGGCCCCGGGATCGCGTGGGCGTGCCCGGTCACCTCGCCGAGCGCGAGGACCAGCCGCCCCCGGGTGTCTCTCGGCTCCCCCGCCGCGTCCTTGGCGTGCGCGGGCACCGCCGTCTCCGTGACGGGCACGATCAGCACGTCTCCCTGCCGGTACATGGCTCTCCCCTCCGTGGTGGGCACGGTCTGTGTCGACCACGCATTCGACGCTAGAGGGAGCCACTGACAACGGCCTCGACAACAGCCTCCGACCGCCCCCGCGCCCCGCGTTGTCGGTGGGGGTTGGTACAACTGCTCGCGTCAGCAGATCAACGCCGTCCGGTGTCTGGAGCATTCATGACCATCTCGGGAGATATGCAGGAGTTCCACGGCCTGCCCGTGTTCGACTTCCCGGACCGTGATGCCGCCGTCGAACTGCCGGACCCGGCCTCCGTGGCCTGGCGGGTCTCCGGCCCGACGTACTGCGGCCCGGAGGACGAGCAGTGGGAGAAGGTCTTCGCCCGGTTCCTCGCCGGCGTCGACACGCGGCGGGTCCGCGCCCTGGTCGTCGGCGGCTGGGACGAGGCGTACGACTCCTCGTCCGCGCCGATCGTGACCGCGCTGGTCGCGGCCGCCGAGGACCGGCTCGTCTCCCTGGAGGCGCTGTTCCTCGGGGACATGACGTTCGAGGACTGCGAGATCTCCTGGATCCAGCAGTCCGACGTGACGCCGCTCCTCGCCGCCTACCCCCGCCTGCGGGAGCTGGGTGTGCGCGGCGGCACGGAGCTCGCCTTCCCGGCCGTCCGGCACACCGAACTGCGCGCTCTCGTGGTCGAGACGGGCGGTCTCGGCGCCGACGTCGTGCGCGGCATCGCGGGCAGCGACCTGCCCGCTCTGGAGAAGCTGGACCTCTGGCTCGGCACGGACGAGTACGGCGGCGACGCCACGGTCGACGACCTGGCGCCGGTGCTCGCCGGCACCGGCTTCCCCGCCCTCCGCGATCTCGCGCTGCGCAACAGCGTCCTCCAGGACGAGATCGCCGCCGCCGTGGCGGGCGCCCCGGTGGTCGCCCGGCTCGACCGGCTCGACCTGTCGATGGGCACGCTCACCGACGAGGGCGCCGAGGCGCTGCTCGTGGGCCAGCCGCTCACCCACCTCACGCACCTCGACCTCTCCCACCACTACCTCAGCGAGAAGATGAGCGAGCGGATCGTCGACGCCCTCACCCCCTACGGGGTGACGGTCGACGTCGGCGACGCGCAGGAGCCCGAGGACGACGGTGACGGCGAGGTCTTCCGGTACGTCGCGGTCGCCGAATGACCTCTCCCCCGCCCCCGGCACACACGCCCCTCGCACACGCGCCGCTCCCGTACGCACCACCCGTGCACGCGCGGCTCACGCACGCGCCGCTAGGGAAGTCCGCGCGGCTCGTCGTCGTCGGCAACCCGGGCAACCGCCGGGTCGCGTACTTCCGCGACGCGGTGCGGGCGGCCGGGCTGCCCGAGGCGCGGGTCGAGCCCTGGCTCGACGTGCTGCGGGGCGGGGGAAGGTTCCACCCGGGCGAGACGGTACGGCTCGAGTCGCCGGGCGAGGACCCGGAGGTCGAGCGGCTGCTGCGCGGCACGGACGACCCGACCCGGGTCGAGGGAACGGCCCGCTGGTACGCGGCGTTCACGGCCGCCACGGCGCGGCTCGCCCGGACCGTCGGCGACGCGGGGGCCGTCCTGGTCGACGACCCCGCCGAGCCGGCGGTGCTCTTCGACAAGCGGCTCGCCCACGCCCGGCTGCGCGCGGCCGGGGTTCCGGTGCCGGACTCGCCGACGTCCGGGGCGGCCGGTCCGCCCGTACGGGACTGGGCGGACGTCCGCTCCCTCATGGCGGCCGCGGAGCTGCCCCGGGTCTTCGTGAAGCTCGCGCACGGCTCGTCAGCCTCGGGGGTCCTGGCCGTGGAGACGAACGGCACCGGACGCGTCCAGGCCACCACCTCCGTGGAACGGGCCCCGGACGGATGCCTCTTCAACTCCCTCCGGGTGCGCCGCTACACGACCGAGCGCGAGGTCGCCGCGATCGTGGACGCGCTCGCCCCGGACGGTCTGCACATCGAGCGCTGGCTGCCGAAGGCGGCGCAGCACGGCCGGGCGGCCGATCTGCGGGTGGTCGTGATCGACGGGCGCGCGACCCACGCCGTCGTGCGGACCAGCCGCTCCCCGATGACCAACCTCCATCTCGGCGGCGCCCGGGGCGACCTGGGCGCCGTGCGCGCGGCCGTCTCTGCCGCGGGCGGGCGGTGGGCGGACGCGCTGGAGGTGTGCGAGCGGGCGGCCGACGCCTTCCCTGGCACGCGGTGCGTCGGCATCGACCTCCTGCCGGCCGTCGGCTGGCGGCGCTTCGCCGTCGGCGAAGTCAACGCCTTCGGCGACCTCCTCCCCGGCCTCACCGGCCTGCCGGGCAGCGGCGCCGAAGGCCAGGACACCTACGCCGCCCAGGTCACCGCACTCCTAAGCGGCAACAACAACCGCACCACCCGCACCACAGGAACGAGCACCACGTGAACCGGCAGCACGCACCCGACATGAACGAGATCGTGGGCAGCCACGACCTCCTCCTGGTCACGCTCGACACCCTCCGGTACGACGTGGCCGCCGAACTCGCCGCCGCGGGCCGCATCCCGAACCTGGCCCGGCACCTCCCGGACAGCCGCTGGGAACGCCGACACGCCCCAGGAAGCTTCACGTACGCCTCCCACCAGGCGATCTTCGCCGGTTTCCTGCCGACCCCGGCCGCCCCGGGTCCGCACCCCCGCCTCTTCGCCGCGCGGTTCGCGGGCAGCGAGACCACCGCCGACGGCACGTTCGTGTACGACACCCCCGACCTCGTCACCGGCCTCGCCAAACACGGCTACCGCACCGCGTGCGTCGGCGGTGTCGGGTTCTTCAACGGGCAGGGCCCGCTCGGTTCGGTTCTGCCGGGGCTCTTCGAGGAGAGCCACTGGGAGCCCGCCTTCGGCGTCGCCTCCCCCACCTCCTTCGAGTCCCAGGTGACGAGGGCCGAGGAGATCGTCGCCGCGCTCCCCGCCGAGCAGCGGCTCTTCCTCTTCGTGAACGTCTCCGCGCTGCACCAGCCCAACTGGTTCCATCTCCCCGGCGCGACCCGGGAGTCCGGCGACACCCGCGCCTCGCACGCGGCGGCCCTGGAGTACGTGGACCGGCACATCGGCCGCCTCTTCGCCGCGATGAGCAGCCGCCGCCCCTGCTTCGCGATCGTCTGCTCGGACCACGGCACCGCGTACGGAGAGGACGGCTTCACCGGTCACCGGCTCGGCCACGAGGTCGTCTGGAACGTCCCGTACGCCCACTTCCTCCTGTCCGGACCGCGCTCGGAGGCTCACGCATGACCGAGTCGCCCCGACCGTACGAGAGTTACGTCTACGCCTACCCGCACAAGACGGCGTACCGGCCGCTCCCCGACCCGGCGCCCTCCCTCGCCGCGCTCTGGCGGGACGAGCCGAAGGACGCGCTCTCCCTCTACGCCCACATACCGTTCTGCGAGATCCGCTGCGGCTTCTGCAACCTCTTCACCCGGATCGGTGCCCCGGACGAGCTGACGACCCGCTACCTCGACGCCCTCGACCGCCAGGCGACCACCGTCCGCGAAGCGCTCGGCGACGCCGAGCCCGTCCGCTTCGCCACGGCCGCCTTCGGCGGCGGTACCCCCACCTTCCTCACCGCCGACGAGCTGGAGCGGCTCTGCGACATCGCCGAGAAGCGGATGGGCGTCGACCTGCGCGCCGTCCCCCTCTCCGTCGAGACCTCCCCGTCGACCGCGACCGCCGACCGGCTCGCGGTCCTCGCCGAGCGCGGGGCCACCCGCCTCAGCATCGGCGTGCAGAGCTTCGTGGAGGCGGAGGCCCGCGCCGCCGTGCGTCCCCAGCGCCGCGCCGAGGTCGAGGCCGCACTCGGCCGGATCCGCGAGACCGGCGTCCCCGTCCTCAACATCGACCTGATCTACGGCATCGACGGCCAGACCGAAAGAACCTGGACCCAATCGCTCGACGCCGCCCTCGCCTGGCACCCGGAGGAGCTCTACCTCTACCCGCTGTACGTCCGTCCCCTCACCGGCCTCGGCCGGCTCTCGGCGACCGCCGACCGCGACTGGGACGAGCAGCGGCTGCGGCTCTACCGCCACGGCCGGGACCATCTGCTCGCCCGCGGCTACGAGCAGGTGTCGATGCGCATGTTCCGGCGCGCCGACGCCCCGCCACAGGGCGCCGACGACTACGCCTGCCAGACCGACGGCATGATCGGCCTCGGCTGCGGGGCCCGCTCGTACACCTCGGCGCTGCACTACTCCTTCGACTACGCCGTCGAGATGCGGGAGATCCGCGCGATCATCGACGACTACACCGCGACCGAAGACTTCGGCCGGGCGCGGGTGGGCCGCTGGGTCGACACGGACGAGGCGGACGAGGCGGACCAAGCGGCCGAGCCGGACGAGGCCCGCCGCCGTCACCTCCTCCAGTCCCTCCTCCAGGCCCAGGGCATGCCGACCGGGGAGTACCAGGACCGGTTCGGCGCCTCGCCGTTCGCGGACTTCCCCGACGAGCTGGGCCGGTTCGAAGCGCTGGGCTGGCTGGACCGGGCGGCGCCCGCCGGGCTGCTGCGGCTCTCCGCCGAGGGCCTGGCGCACTCGGACGCGCTCGGTCCCGCGCTCTTCTCCCCGGCGGTCCGGGCGGCGATGGCCGCCTACGAGCTGAAGTAGGGCGTCGACATGGACCTGACCATCCTGTACCGGGGGCCGCTCGCCTCCTGCGACTACGACTGCCCCTACTGCCCCTTCGCCAAGCGCCGCGACAGCCGTGAACAGCTGCGGGCCGACCGGGCCGCACTGGAACGTTTCGCCGCCTGGGCGGCGGAACAGACCGGCGACCGGCTGAGGATCCTCTTCACGCCGTGGGGCGAGGGCCTGGTCCGCTCCTGGTACCGGCGCACCCTCGCCGAGCTGTCCCACCTGCCGCACATCGATCGGGTGGCGATCCAGACCAATCTGAGCTGCCGCACCGACTGGCTGGCCGAGGCCGACCCCGGGACCCTCGCGCTCTGGTGCACGTACCATCCCGGCCAGACGCCGTACGACCGCTTCCTCGCGAAGTGCCGCGAGCTGGCGGCCAGGGGCACCCGGTTCAGCGTCGGGGTCGTCGGCCTGCCCGAGCACCGGGAGCACGCTCTGCGGCTGCGCGCGGACCTCCCGCCCGAGGTCTACCTCTGGGTGAACGCGGCGGAGGGCCACACGTACACCGACGAGGAGGCCGAGGGCTGGACGGCCCTCGATCCCCTCTTCCCGTACAGCCGCCGTCCGCACCGCTCCGCCGGGCTGCCCTGCCGGACCGGCGAGTCGGTGATCTCCGTGGACGGCGAAGGGACCGTGCGCCGCTGCCACTTCGTCAAGGCCGAGCTCGGCAACCTGTACGACGGCTCGTACCGTGCCGCCCTGCGCCCGCGCGCCTGCCCGCTCGCCGTCTGCGACTGCCACATCGGCTACGTCCACCTGGAGACGCTGCCGCTGTACGACGTGTTCGCCGGCGGGGTCCTGGAGCGGATCCCGGCTCCGGCTCCGGCCGCGCCCGACAGACTGCTCAGAGAGGCATGAGGTCGCCGAGCGGCATGAGGTCGGGCCGCTTGGCCGCGACGTCGTCGCCCGAGCTCTCGCCCCGCAGCCGCCGCCCGATCCACGGGACGAGGTACTCCCTGGCCCAGTGGATGTCGTCGCGGCGGACCTCCAGGGTCCCCCTCGGCGGCAGCGGCGGCCAGGCCTGGTCCGGGTCGGCCGGCACCTCCATGCCGAGGACCTGGGCGGCGCGCAGCGCGACCCGGGTGTGCCCCTCCGGCGAGAGGTGCAGCCGGTCGCCGTCCCAGGCCCGCCTGTCCTGAACGGACTTGAGCGACCACAGGTCGAGGACCGGGCAGTCGTAGCGGTCCGCGATGGACCGGACGTGGGCGGTGTACGTCGCGATCTTGCCGCGCAGGTGCCGCAGCACGGGTACGTCGCGGGTGTCGAAGCCGGTCGTCACCATCACCGTGCCGACGGCCGACGTCAGGTCGGCGACGGCGCGCTCGAAGCGCTCGGCGACGTCGTCCGGGTCGGTGCCGGGCCGGATGATGTCGTTGCCGCCCGCGCAGAAACTCACCAGGTCGGGGGCGAGTTCCCTGGCCCTCGGAACCTGCTCCGCGACGATCTGGTCGAGGAGCCGGCCTCGGACGGCCAGATTGGCGTAACGGAACGCGTCGTGCTCCGGCAATTGGTCGGCGAGAAGTACCGCGAAACGGTCCGCCCAGCCGACGTACTGCCCGTCCGGCCCGGGATCTCCCACGCCCTCGGTGAAGCTGTCCCCGATCGCCGCGTACGACCCGAATGCCTTCATGTCTCTTGATCTCGAATCGTCTGCCACGGGAGTTCATCTTTCCCTTACACATGTGACCTACGCGACCGTAAGGAGGGGTTGACGCCGGGTGAGATACGCCACCGGTCAAGATTCCACAAAGCCGGAATACGCCGCAGGGGCCCGGCACACCGAAGTGCCGGGCCCCTGTGGGGTGCTGCGGATGACGCGGGTGACGCGGAGGCGTCAGATGCCGACGCCGTGCTGGCGCAGGTACGCCAGCGGGTCGATGTCCGAGCCGTAGCTCGGGCCGGTGCGGATCTCGAAGTGCAGGTGCGGGCCGCTGGAGTTGCCGGTCGAGCCGGAGAGGCCAATCTGCTGGCCGCCCGTGACGGTCTGGCCGGCCGAGACGGAGAGCGAGGAGAGGTGGGCGTACTGGGAGTACGTGCCGTCGGCGTGCTGGATGACGACCTCGTTGCCGTACGAGCCGCTCCAGCCGGCCGAGTGGACGGTGCCCGCGCCGACGGCCTTCACCGAGGTGCCGGAGGAGGCGATGAAGTCGACACCGGTGTGGTAGCCGGAGGACCACATCGAGCCGGAGGCACGGTACGGGGTGGAGATGCCACCGCCGACCGGAGCGACCCAGCCGGAGGAGGAGGCCTGCGCGGGGGCGGAGTCCTGGGTGGAGGTGGCCGCGGTGCGCTCGGAGGAGCGGGAGGCGCGCGACTCGCTCGTGTCGGAGGACGAGGACTTCTTCTCGGCCTTCGGGGCGGCCTTGGGCGCGGCCTTCGGGGCAGCCTTGGGGGCCGCGGCCTTCGGGGCGGCCGTCGACTTGGCGCCGAGGGTGAGCTTCATGCCGGGCAGGATCAGCGACGGGTTCTCGCCGACGACCTGGCGGTTGTCGGCGTAGAGCTTCTGCCAGCCACCGTTGAGGTCGTGCTCGGCGGCGATCTTCGACAGGTAGTCGCCGCGGACGACGGAGTACGTCTTCGGCTTCGCCGCGGGGGCGGCGGCCGGAGCGGCCGGGGCCTTCGCGGGAGTGACGGCGACGGCGGTGACGGCCTTCTCGGGCGTCACGGTCGGAGCGGCCTTCTCGGCGGCGTGGGCTCCGGTCGCGCCGAGCAGCGGGAGGGCGACGACTGCGCCACCGGTGCCGGCGGCGACGAATCCGCGCGTGATCGGGTTGACCTTGGGACGGCGATGCTTACCCTTCGCGGGCATGGCGAATTCCTCTCCGTCGCCTGCGAGGTGAGCTGTCGGGTTCGGACTGGAGATGTCCGGCCGCGTTCTCACGCGGCTTAACCCCAAGCCGTCCGGTCAGACCGGTGCGGCGTACTTACCTGGGTCCCCCGCTCCTGCCGTACGTGGATGGGTGCGGATTCGATTCCGGGCGGTGGCAGGATTCGGCGGTCCGACCGGATTGAGCGTGACGCTAGACGAGCGGGGTCGAGCCGAACAAGCCGCCCGATTCCACGCGCATTCAGCGGCGTGATATTCGTACCGAATTCCGGTCACCCTCCGTGGATGACGGAGGATCGATTTCCTTTTCCGGCCAGGGAATTGGTCCGGACGATCAGGCACGGTCCGTCACCTTTGAGACGCTGCTCACGCCCCGAATCCCATCTCCCCTGCAACCAGGGCGCGTTATACCGAAGGGTTTAATTCGGACAGAACGCCCATTCCCTTACCCAGGGGTGCGCACAGCCCTCGACACCCGGGATGATTGCCCCAGGAATCGATCAGGAACCGATCGCGATCCGTCTACCTTCAGGAGCACTCGTGACGCAGCAGCTGCCCCAGGTCCCGTCGACCGAACCCGAGCTCACCGGGGTACGCAACTTCCGCGATGTGGGCGGACTGCCGACCGTGGACGGTGGTGCGGTGCGCTTCGGACGCCTCTTCCGCAGCGGCCACCTGGCCCACGCCACCGAGGAGGACGCGGCGTTCCTCTCCACCCTCGGGCTGCACACGATCTTCGACTTCCGCAATCAGGCCGACGTCAAGATCGAGGGCCCGGACGTCGACCTGCCCGGTGTACGGAATGTGAACATACCGCTCAACGACCCGGCCGACGGCAAGGAGTTCTGGAAGCTCGTCCGCTCCGGCGAGCTGGAGCAGCTCCGCGAGATCCTCGGGGACGGCAAGGCGGCGACCCGAATGTCCGATTCGTACCGGCAGATGATCGTCGAGCGGACGGCGGAGCACAGCCGCATCCTGCACGCGCTCGCCGAGGACAGCGTCCCGGCGCTCATGCACTGCGCGGCCGGCAAGGACCGGGCCGGCCTCTCGATCGCCATCTCGCTGCTCGCGGTGGGCGTCGAGCGCGAGGCGATCGAGGCCGACTACGTGAAGTCGAACGACCCGCACCGCCGCTACAAGGTGCGCCGCGCCTCCTCCGCCTCGGACGCGATGGCGCCCGAGGTGATGGAGCTGATCAGCCCGCTGTTCGACGCGCGGGTGGAGTACCTGCGGGCCGCGTTCGAGACGATGGAGCAGACCTGGGGGACGGCCGAGAACTACCTCACCGACGGCCTGAAGCTCAGCCCGGAGACCCGTGCGCGGCTGCGCGAGCGGCTCGTCGTCGAGGCGTGACCGCACCTGCCGCGTGTCACTGGTTCTGCGCGCCCAGGGCGAACAGCAGATAGAGGAACCCGGCGAAGAGGTGCCCGGCCACGAGGTACGCGAAGAGCCGGAGGACCAGCCCCTTGGGGAACTTGCCGTTCTCGCGCTCCTCGCCGGTGACCGGCTTGAACTTCTCGGACATATCGGTCCTTTCCATATCAGGCCTTCGAAGGGCTCAGCGCAGGTGCGGCGCGCCGTCGCCGAGGCACAGCTCGGCGGCGGGGCTCTGCATCAGCGTGTGGACGAAGAGCAGCTCGGCCCCGCCGCGCCCGGCGGCGCCGATCCGGTGCGGGGTGAGCGAGTCGAAGTGCGCGCTGTCCCCGGGGTCCAGGACATGGACGGCGTCGCCGAGCGCGAGGCGCACCTGGCCGTCGAGGACGTACAGCCACTCCTCGCCGGGATGGACGCGCACGATGTCGGCCCGGGTGGCGTACGGCACGTGGACGCGGAGCGCCTGCAGGGCGCGGCCCGGCCCCCCGGCCTGGCGGTAGGTCCAGCCGTCGGCCTCGACGGGCTCGGACCGGCCGGCCCGGACGATCGGATCACGCTCGGCCGGAACCTCGCCCAGGAGCGCGGAGACCGTCGTACCGTAGATACGGGCCAGGGCCAGCAGCATCGGGAGCGAGGGCTGGCGGTGGCCCGTCTCGAGTCGGGAGAGATGGGCCGGGGAGAGCCCGGCCCGCTGCGCGGCGGCCTCCAGGGTCAGCCCGCGGCGCCGGCGCAGTCCTCGCAGCTGCGGCGCGACGTCCGGCAGGACGGCGGTCGCCTCCGCTGCGGCTGGGTCCGGGGACGGCTCTCCGGGGAGGTGCTCCATGCCTCCATTCCGCCAGTTTTTTTCCTCTGAGGCAAATTTCTTGCCCCAGAGGCAAAGAGACTCGGCAAGAGTCGAGAAGCAGGGCCAGCCGACCGTCAGCGCTGCGCGACCGCCTGCTTGACCAGCGTCTTCCCGAAGTCCCACATCAGCCCGCCGCCGCCGTGGGCGTCGTCCATGACCGCCGTGAACGCGGTCACGAAGCGGTCCACGTCCGCCTCGTCGATGACCAGCGGCGGGATCAGCTTGATCACCTCCAGATGGTCCCCCGACACCTGGGTCAGGATCCGGTGGCGCTGGAGCAGCGGTACGACGACCATCTGCGCGAAGAGACCCTTCCGGGCGGCCTGCAGCATCGTCCACCGGCTGCGCAGGCCGATCGACGAGGGCCGGCCGAACTCGATCCCGATCATCAGCCCGCGCCCGCGGATCTCGTGCAGCAGCTCGTAGCGCGGCACGAGCTCCTTCAGACGCGAGGAGAGCAGCTCGCCGATCCGGCGCGCGTGCGCCACCGTCCCCTCGTTCTCCATCACCGCGAGCACGGCGAGCCCGGCGGCCATGGCCTGGGCGTTCGAGCCGAAGCTGGCGGAGTGGACGAGGACGCGGTCCATGGACGAGTAGACCTTCTTGAAGATCCAGTCCTTGCCGAGCGTCGCGCCGACGGGCACGTACCCGCCGGAGAGGGCCTTGGCGACACAGAGCAGATCGGGCTCGACGCCCTCCTCGTGCTGGTACGCGTAGAAGTCCCCGGTCCTGCCGAGCCCGGTCTGCACCTCGTCGGCGATCAGCACGGCCCCGTGCCGGTGCAGCAGCTCCTGAGCGGCGCGCAGAAAGCCGGGCGGGGCCTCGTGCACCCCCTTGCCCTGGATCGGCTCGACCACGAAGCCGGCCACGTCGCCCTTGCGCAGCTCCCGCTCCAGGGCGTCGAGGTCGCCGAGGGCGATCGCCGTGTCGGGCAGCAGCGGGGTGAAGCCGTCCCGGAAGCCCTTCTCCCCGTTCACCGAGAGGGAGCCGGTGGTCAGGCCGTGGAAGGCGTGCGCGCAGTAGAGGATCCTGGGCTTCCCGGTGGCGTACCGGGCGAACTTGAGGGCGGTCTCCACCGCTTCCGTACCGCTGTTGCCGAAGAAGACCCGGTCGAGGTGCGGGCTGTGGGCGAGCAGCTTCTCGGCGAGCAGGCCCGGCAGCGGCTGGCAGTCGAAGCGGGTGAGGTCGGCGAGCTGGGCGTCCAGGACGTCGTGGAGGGCTTGGCGGACGACGGGGTGGTGCCGGCCGAGGCCCATGACGCCGAAGCCGGCCAGCATGTCGAGGTAGTCCTCGCCGTCGGCGTCCCAGAAGTGGGCGCCCTCGGCCCGTTCGTAGACCTTGTCGAAGCCGATCGTGTGCAGCATGCGCGGGAGCTGGTGGTTGAGGTACCGGCCGTGCAGCTCGTAGCGCTCCGCGCCGCGTTCGGCGAGCAGTGCCGAGAGGTCGAACTCCTTGCTCATCGCCCCTTCTTCCGGGTCAGTGCGGCGCTGATGTTCCCGGCGAGCTCCACCGGGGTGAGGCCGAGGTCGGCGAGGACCTCGCCGCGCTTGGCGTGGGCGAGGAACTGTTCGGGGATCCCGAAGGTCCTCAGCGGGACGTCGATGCCCGCGTCGCGCAGGGCCCGGCCGACGGCGGCGCCGACTCCGCCGGTGCGGATACCGTCCTCGACGACGGCGACCAGGCGGTGCCGTTCGGCGAGCGGAGCGAGGGCCTCGTCGACGGGTGTGACCCAGCGGGGGTCAAGCACGGTGCAGCGGACGCCCCGTCCGGCCAGGAGGTCGGCGGCCTGGAGGCAGACCTCGGCCATCACCCCGACGGCGACGAGCAGCACCTCGGGGTCCTCGTCCCTGAGGAGGACGTCCATCGAGCCGATCCGGCCGACGGCCGGGACCGGCGGGCCGACGGTCTCCTTGGGGAAGCGCAGCACGGTCGGGGCGTCGTCGACGGCGACGGCCTCGCGCAGCTGGGCGCGGAGCTGGTCGGCGTCGCGCGGGGCGGCGATCCGGATACCGGGCACGACCTGGAGGACGGAGAGGTCCCACATGCCGTTGTGCGAGGGGCCGTCGGTGCCGGTGACGCCGGCCCGGTCCAGGACGAAGGTGACGCCGCACCTGTGTAGGGCGACGTCCATGAGCAGCTGGTCGAAGGCGCGGTTGAGGAAGGTCGCGTAGACGGCGACGACCGGGTGGAGTCCGCCGGTGGCCAGGCCGGCGGCGGAGACGACGGCGTGCTGCTCGGCGATGCCGACGTCCCAGACCCGGTCGGGGAAGCGTTCGGCGAACTTCGTGAGGCCGACGGGGTGGAGCATGGCCGCGGTGAGCGCGACGACGTCCGGCCGCTCGGCCCCGATCTCGGCGATGGCGTCACCGAAGACGGAGGTCCAGGAGGGTCCGGCCGAGGGGGCGAGCGGTTCGCAGGTGACCGGGTCCATGGCGCCGACGGCGTGGAAGCGGTCCGCCTCGTCCTCCAGGGCGGGGCGGTAGCCGCGGCCCTTCTCGGTGAGGCAGTGCACCAGGACCGGCCCGTGGAAACGCTGGGCCCGGCGCAGGGCCGACTCGACGGCCGCGAGGTCGTGACCGTCGACGGGTCCGACGTACTTCAGCCCCAGGTCCTCGAAGAGCCCCTGCGGGGCGAACGTGTCCTTGAACCCCTTCTTGGCGCCGTGCAGCGAGCCGTAGAGAGGGCGGCCGATCACGGGGGTGTGCTGGAGGACGTCCTTGCCCCAGGCGAGCACCCGCTCGTAGTCGTCCGTGGTCCGAAGGGCGGCCAGGTGGTCGGCGAGACCGCCGATCGTGGGCGCGTAGGAGCGTTCGTTGTCGTTGACGACGACGATCAGGGGCCGGTCGGGGGCGGCGGCGATGTTGTTGAGCGCCTCCCAGGCCATGCCGCCGGTCAGGGCTCCGTCGCCGATGACGGCGACGACGTGGTCGTCCTTCTTCAGGACCTTGTTCGCCTTGGCGAGACCGTCCGCCCAGCCGAGGACGGTCGAGGCATGCGAGTTCTCGATGACGTCGTGGACCGACTCCTCGCGGGAGGGGTAGCCGGAGAGCCCGCCCTTGCAGCGCAGCTTGGAGAAGTCCTGGCGCCCGGTGAGGAGTTTGTGGACGTAGCTCTGGTGCCCGGTGTCCCAGAGGATGCGGTCGGCGGGCGAGTCGAAGACCCGGTGCAGCGCGAGGGTCAGCTCCACCACGCCGAGGTTGGGTCCCAGGTGGCCGCCCGTCCTGGCGACCGCGTGGATCAGGAACTGCCGGATCTCCTCGGCGAGTTCGTCGAGCTCGGCGCCGCCCAGCGGCCGGAGGTCGCGCGGCCCCCGGATGGTCTCCAGAATCGTCATGCTCGGCCCCCTTTCGTCGTTCGGCTCCGCACCCTCGGCCGTACGGGGAGGGCCGCGCCCGATGGCGCGCGGGCCCTCCCGTACACGTCACATCACGTCACGTCACGTCACGTCATCCGCGGTTGCCGGAGACGGTCTCGCGGGCCGCCCTCAGGGACTCCTTGAGCGAGCCCATGGTGGCGAGGACGGCGGTCGGTTCGTAGCCGCAGTGCGCCATGCAGTTGGCGCAGCGCGGGTCCTTGCCCCGGCCGTACTTGTCCCAGTCGGTCTCCTCGATCAGCTCCCGGTAGGTGGGGACGTAGCCGTCGCTCATCAGGTAGCAGGGTCGCTGCCAGCCGAAGAGCGAGTAGTTCGGGATCGCCCACGCGGTGCACGGGAAGTCCGCCTTGCCCTCCAGGAAGTCCAGGAAGAGCGGCGAGTGGTTGAGGCGCCACCGGCCCCGGTTGCCGCCCGCGAAGGCCTTCTTGAAGAGTTCGCGGGTCTGCTCGACGCCGAGGAAGTGCTCCTGGTCGGGTGCCTTCTCGTAGGCGTACGCCGGCGAGATCATCATCTCGTCGACCTGGAGGTCGTCGTTGAGGTAGTTGAGCACCTCGATGATGGTCTGCGGGGTGTCGGTGTTGAAGAAGGTCGAGTTGGTGGTGACCCGGAAGCCCTGCCGCTTGGCCTCCTTGATCGCCGCCACCGCCTCGTCGAACACGCCCTCCTTGGCTACGGATTCGTCGTGCCGCTCGCGCAGCCCGTCGATGTGCACCGCGAAGGCGAAGTACCGGGAGGGGGTGAAGTTCTCCAGCTTCTTGCGCATCAGCATCGCGTTGGTGCAGAGGAAGACGTACTTCTTCTTCGCGACCAACTGGCGCACGATCTCGTCGATCTGAGGGTGCATCAGGGGCTCGCCGCCGGCGATGGAGACCATCGGCGCCCCGGACTCCAGGACAGCGCCGACGGCCTGGGCGACCGGCATCCGCTGCTTGAGCACACCGGCCGGGTGCTGGATCTTTCCGCAGCCCTCGCACTTGAGGTTGCAGGCGAACAGGGGCTCCAGTTCGACGATGAGCGGGAACTTTTCCCGCTTGCGGAGCTTCTGTTCGACGAGATAGGTCCCGACCCGGATGGTCTGACGGAGCGGCATGGCCATAACTAGCTCACCTCCTGGGGAGCAGCAAAGAACGGTGCCATTCGAAGAATGCGGGAAGGACGGCACGAAGTACACGGAACGCCGATATTCCCCCGCGTACCGTGCCGATCCGGACCAGTTCATGTTCTGGAGCGTCCACGACCACCCGTACGGCCGCAACCGGACGCGGTCCGGCCGCCAGCGCGGTACGGAGCGTGGCGGCGGACTCCATGTCGACGGCGATGGCGCCGGTGGCCGCAAGCTCGGCCCGCTCGTGACCCCGGACCACGTGGTCGGAGCCGGTCAGGGGGCCGGTGTGGACGGTGCGCCCGGGCAGCGCCCGGGTCAGGGCCTTCACCAGGAGCTCGGTCCCGATGCAGGCCGTGACCGTGGCGTGGCCGACCGGTGCGCCCGGGCCGACCGGCGCACCCGATCCGCCCGGGCCGACCGGGCCGACCGGGCCGACCGGGCCGACCGGGCCGACCGGGCCGCCCCGGGTCTCGTCGGCGACGATCAGGTCGCCCGGGTGTATCCCCGGGGCGAGCCCGGCGCAGAAGCCCGAGGCGATGACGGCGGCGTCCCGCCAGGGCTCCCGGTCCAGGGCCCGGGCGACGCCCCGGCGGGCGTGCTCCGGGCCCATGCCGGTGCGCACCACGGTGAAGGGGCCGGGCGCGCCGGTCCGGTCACCGCTGCGCAGGGCGAACTGCTCGATGCCGAGCGCGCAGGCGATCAGCAGCGGCGGTGCGGAGCCGGCCGGTGGCCCCGGCTCTTCGCCCATCAGGCCTCCCTGGAGACGGTCGGTTCGCCGTTCACGTAGCGGCCGAGGGCTGTGAGCGGGAAGACCTGCCGGTAGAGGTGGTAGTTGATGGAGAAGTCCCAGGGGAAGCCGGTTCCGGTGAAGTACGGCTCGTCCCAGGAGCCGTCCGCGTTCTGTGTCGCGGCCAGCCAGGCGACGCCCCGTCCCACCGCCTTGGAGTCGCGTCCGTCGGCCGCGAGCAGGGCGAGCAGCGCCCAGGCGGTCTGCGAGGCGGTCGAGGCGGGGCGCCCGAGCCAGGGCTGCGGCTTGTACGACCGCAGGTCCTCGCCCCAGCCGCCGTCCTCGTTCTGTACGGACTCCAGCCAGGCGACGGCCCGCCGGATCGCCGGGTGGGAGCGGGGCAGCCCGGCGGCGGTGAGCGCGGGAACCACCGATCCGGTCCCGTAGACGTAGTTGACGCCCCAGCGTCCGAACCAGGCGCCGTTGGGCTCCTGTTCGGCGAGCAGCCACTCGACTCCCCTGCGGGTACGGGGGTGCTGGGCCCTGCCCTCGTAGGCGAGCATCTCCACGACATGGGCGGTGACGTCGGCCGATGGCGGGTCGACGACCTCGCCGAAGTCGCAGAACGGCAGCCGGTTGGGGAAGGGGCTGGTGTTGTCGGCGTCGAAGGCGGCCCACGCGCCGTTCTTCGACTGCATGCCGAGGGTCCAGCGGCCGCCTCGCGCGATGGCCGCCTCGGTCCTGGAGGGATCGGGGTGCTTGACGCGGCGCAGCGCCAGGATGACCTCGGCGGTGTCGTCGATGTCCGGGTAGTTGTCGTTGTGGAACTCGAACGCCCAGCCGCCCGGGGGCAGTCCGGGCCGACGGACGGTCCAGTCACCGGGGCGGACGATCTCCTCGTCGAGCATCCAGTCGGCGGCCCGTACGAGCGCCGGGTGGTCGGCCGGGAGGCCCGCGTCGGCGAGGGCGATCGTGGCGAGGCAGGTGTCCCAGACGGGCGACTGGCAGGCCTCGATCATGCGCGATCCGTCCTCGCGCCAGACGGCGAACCGGTCGAGCGACTCGAGTCCTGCCCGCATGACCGGGTGTTCCAGGTCGTAGCCGAGCAGGCGCAGGGCGATCAGGGAGTAGACGGCGGGGGGCTGGATGCCGCCCCAGCAGCCGTCGTTCTCCTGGCGTTCGACGATCCAGCGGGCGGCGACGTTCATCGCGGTCTTGCGCAGCCGGCGCGGCGCCACCTTGCGGTAGACGTGCAGCGCCTTGTCGAGCCGCTGGAAGGCGCCGTCCCAACTCGCGGCGGGCGCCAGGGGTTTCACCGGGCTCGGCCGCTCCGGGTCGGTGTGCAGCTCGCCCAGGGCGAAGGGCGCGGGCCGCACCGGCCGCTTGGCGGAGACCACGGTGAGCGGCACGATGGTCTGCCGGGCCCAGCAGCCGAAGTCGTAGATGTTGAGCGGGAACCACTTGGGCAGGAAGATCAGCTCGGGCGGCAGCTCGGGCAGGTCGTCCCACTTCCACCAGCCGAAGAGGGCGAGCCAGATCCGGGTGAAGACCCGGGCGGCCGCGATCCCTCCCTTGTCCCGGATCCAGGCCGCGGCGCGGGCCATGTGCGGGTCCTCGGGCCGGTCGCCCGCCAGGCGGAGCGCGACGTAGGCCTCGATGGTGGTGGAGAGTTCGCCGGGTCCGCCGTAGAAGGTGGCCCAGGTGCCGTCCTCGCGCTGCTGGCCGCGGATGTGCAGGGCGGAGGCGAGGGTGGTGGCCTCGTCCCGGATGCCGAGGAACTGGCGCAGCAGGAGGTCTTCGGCGTCCATGGTGACGTTGGTCTCCAGGTCGCCCTTCCACCACCCTTCCGCGTCCTGGCGGCCGAGCAGGTGTGCGATGGAGCGTTCCGTCGCCCGCGCGGCCGCCTCTTCGAGGCCGCCGGGGGCGTGTGTGGTGGTGTCGCTGGCCGCGGTCGTCCGGGGGCCCATGGCCCCGGCGCTTCCGTCGGTCGTCGCTGTCATGGCTTCCCCTTCGTGCAGGCGGTGTACTTTGCGTACTTTCTGCTTCACTCGGGTCTGCCGTCGGGCGGGGGCCGGGGGGGCCGGCCGGCCCGCCCCCCCACAAAAAAAGGGTGTTGTGTTGAACTATTACGTTACAGTGTGGTATAAACAAAAGAACCAGCCG